>JADGOD010000046.1 GCA_017883125.1 Acidimicrobiales bacterium | reverse complement strand
GGTGGTTCGCCGGGTCCGCGACCACCTCGACGGCGCGGGAGATCTCGTGGCCGGCGTCGGAGAGCATGCCGATGTACGTGTCTCCGAGGAGGAGCGGTGCATCGTTGAAGTCCTTGGAGTGGTGCACGGACTTGAGGAAGGGGAGGTGGTGGAAGTTCACCGGGACCTCGGTGACGTCGAACTTGTCCCGATCGAGCTCGGCGTAGGTCCGGAGGTCGATCACCGTGGCGATCCCGAGCTTGCGCACCACGTCGTGGTCGCTGCGCGTCAGGTGCGAGAGGCTGTCGGCTCGGAAGAGCCGCCGCCACTTGATGGGCTTGTCGTCATGGCCGATGTAGCCGCCCAGATCTCGGAAGTTCACCGATCCCTCGAGGGGGATGTGGCGATCGCTGGGGAGGGGGGGCAGGACGTCGGGCACCTCGCCGATGCTACTAAGGGTGCAGCGAGTCGCTGCACCCGAACGGGTCGCTAGGCGACTGGAAGGCCCCAGAGGGCCATCCACCTGCCGAGGTCGGATTCGATCGGCAGGTCGCTCCCGAGCACGCTTCGGATCCTGAGCTCGGCTTCGTTGTCCCGGCTGGTCGCGCCGTCTGGGCAGAACGGGTAGAAGGTGCCCCGCTTGTAGAGGTAGACGAGGAAGATCTTCTTGGCCGTGGCGTCGGCCCCGGTCGCCGGGTCGAGCCCGAAGACGCTGCAGAGCAGCTGGGGTCCCCATCCGTTCTCGGCCAGGAGGGAGTTGATCTGATGGATGCGGGTGACGAGATCATCGATGCTCACGCCGTCGACGAGGAGCCATCGGTAGCCGAGGTCGTCTTCCACCGATCGCAGCGACGGCGTCGATGGGTCGGCGTCATCGAGGTCGAGGATCTTCTCCACCTGAGCCTGGACGTCGGCGGGTGCCTGTCCCGCCGGAGGCTTCCAGCAGACCCCCGCGTGACCGGAGGTGACGAGGCCAGCCTGGATCTCGAGGGTGACCGCGGCGGAGGGGAGGGCGAAGAGCGCGTCGAGGTTGGGGGCGACCTGCTTGGTGCGACCCAAGAGGGTGTCGAAGAGTCCCATGGGTGGTTCTCGTCCCCGTCGCTCAGCTGGCGGCGTGGCCGAGCTGGCGCTCGAGCTCGTCGAGCTGGGCGAGGCGCTTCTCGAGGGAGGGGTGCGTCGAGAACAGCGAGGCCACCGAGGAGCCCTGCTTGCCGTTCAGGGCGGGGGTGAAGAAGAAGGCGTTGAAAGCCTCCGACTTGCGCAGGTCACGCTGAGGGATCTTGGACATCTCTCCGGTGATCTTCACCAGCGCCGATGCCAGCACCGACGGACGCCCGATCAAGATCGCTCCCGAGCGGTCGGCGGCCAGCTCGCGATAGCGCGACAGCGCCATCGTGAGCATGAAGCTGATGGCGTAGACCACGATCGAGACCAGCATCACCAAGAGCTCCGCGCCGACCGCGCCCTGGTTGTCGTCGCTGCCGTTCGTGAACATCGAGCTCCACAGCGCCACCCGGGTGAGCAGCCCCGCCAGCATCCCGACGGAGCTGGCGAGCGTCATCACCGCCACGTCACGGTGGGCGACGTGGGAGAGCTCGTGGGCAAGCACGCCTTCGAGCTCTTGGTCGGTCAGGCGCGACTGGATCCCTGTCGTCACGCAGACGACTGCGGCCTTCGGGCTCCGGCCAGTGGCGAAGGCATTGGGCATGTCGGTCTCTGCGATGGCGACCTTGGGCTTGGGCATGTCGGCCATCTGGCAGAGGCGATCGACCATGGCGTGGAGCTGAGGGGCCTCCTCGGGGGTCACGAGGTGCCCGCCCATGCCGTAGAGAGCCAGCTTGTCGGAGAACCAGTACTGGCCGAACATCCCGGCCGCACCGATGATGACGATGATCCCGAGGCTCAGCCCGACGGCGTAGAGGACCCCGCCCAGGATCACCCACATGACCACGAGCATCATGCCCGTGAAGAACATTCGGAGGGTCAGACCTCGGTCCGACTCGATGTTGTGCGCGTAGCTCATCAGCTGGCCGGGCCTCCAGCATCTTCCTTCGGCGCGGCGGCATCGAGCTCAGGGGTCGGCGCAGCGACCTCGGCCTTGAGGGCGGCGAGCTCGGTGTCGACGGTAGAGGCCTTCGAGACCTTGTCGAGCTGGGCCTGGATGTCGTCGACGGGCTTGGAGAGATCGGTCAGGGCCCCCGACGAGAGGAGCTCGTCCATCGCTCCGGCGCGCGCCTGCATCTGGGCGATCTTGTCCTGCGCCCGGGCCATCGCCTGGCCAGCGTCGCCCATCGAATCGGAGATCCCCGCCACCGCTTCTCCGATCTTGGTCTCGGCTTCGGCGGCGGTGTAGGTGGCCTTGATGGTCTCCTTGCGGGTGCGGAACTCCTCGACCTGGACCTGGAGCTTCGATGAGGTCTCGATGAGCTTGGCCTCCTGCTCGGCGACCTGGTCGTGCTGGGTCGAGAGGTCCGAGAGCTGCTCGCCGAGAGCGGCTCGGCGGGTGAGGGCTTCGCGGGCGAGATCCTCGTTCCCCTGCTCGAGGGCGGCCTTGGCCTGGCTCTGGAGCTTGTCGGCCTGCTTCTGGATCTCGGCGGCCTGCAGCTCGATCCGCTTGCGGGCGGTGGCGACATCGGCCACGGCCTTGCGCACCTTGGTCAGGTTGTCGAGCTGCTTCTCGTAGGAGAGGTCAAGCGTCTCGCGTGGATCCTCCACCTTGTTGAGGACTTTGTTCGTCTTCGCTTGGAAGATGGAACCGATCCGCTTCATGACTCCGGCCACGGAGACCTCCCTGGGTTGCGACCTAGCTGCCCACGTAGCCTAGAGCGCGGCGCTAGGTGGTGGAGCACGGGTTTGCGTCGCCTAGATTGCCCCAATGGCTGAACCGCTGTGCCTCATGACCGTCCATGCCCATCCCGACGATGAATCCTCCAAGGGACCCTCGACGGTCGCTCGTTACCGGTCCCAAGGCGTCCACACGGTCCTGGTCTGTTGCACCGGCGGCGAGGAAGGTGAGATCCACAACCCTGCCGTGGTGCTCGCCGAGGGGGAGGATCTCGGAGCTCGTCGTGCCAAGGAGCTGGCCGACGCCGCGGCTGTGATCGGCTACGACGAGGTGGTGATGCTCGGCTACCGAGACTCAGGGATGCCCGATTCGGAGGCCAACGCCATGCCTGAGGCGTTCGCCAACGCTCCGCTCGACGAAGCCGTCGGACGGCTGGTCGCTCACATCCGCCGGACCCGCCCCCAGGTGCTCGTCTGCTACCCGGACAAGCAGCACGAGTACCCGCACCCTGATCACCTCCGGGCCCACGAGATCGCGTATGTCGCCTTCGACGCTGCCGCGGATCCGACGCTGTACCCCGAGGCGGGGGAGGCACACGAGATCGCCAAGCTCTATTAAACGGTGTGGCCAGCCGAGCGGATGCTCAAGCTCCACGAGGCGTATCTCGAGCGAGGGCTCGAGTCCCCCTACTCCGAGGAGTTCCTGAAGCGCATGACGCGCACCGAGCCGTTCTCAACCACGATCGACATCGAAGGCTTCGCCTACGTCCGCGACGAGGCGCTCATGGCGCACGCCACGCAGATCGATCCGACATCACCGTGGTGGTTCGGGCTCCCCGAGGATGTCCGTCACGCCACGCACCCCTTCGAGCACTACCGGCTGGCCAAGAGCCGGATCGGCGGGATCGACGTGGTCGAAGATGATCTCTTCGCGGGCATCGTCCCGACCCCAGCCGCAGGCTCCTAGTACGAGCGTGCCACCACGGCGACGAGGTCCTCTTCGTCCGCCGACTCGGGGAGCGAGCCGTCGGGCCGCTGCAGGCACCGGACGCTGAGCGTCTTGGCGTTCAGCGTCGCTTCGCCGTCCTCACCGATCGCCGACCACGGGATCCGGGCGAAGCCATCACGACCCGCCTCCATGGCCTCGTCGAGCGTGGAGACCTCTGCGGTCGCCGCATCGCGGCGGCGAATCGAGCTGGCCAAGAGCTCGGCTTGGATCTCCTCGAGGATGCGGGGGAGCACGGCGGCGACGGACTCGATCGAGACGGTCTGCTTCTCGCCCGAGTCGCGACGGGCCAGGGTGACCAGGCCCTCTGCGAGGTCCCGAGGCCCGATCTCGACGCGAACGGGCACGCCCTTGAGCTCCCAGTCGGTCACACGGCGACCGAAGCTCCCAGAGCGGTGGTCGACATGGACTCGGACACCTGCATCCTTGAGCTCGCCCGAGAGGCGCTCTGCGACCTCGGCGAGCTCTGGCTGGTCGCGCACGCAGAGCACCGCGGCCTGGATCGGGGCGAGCCTCGGAGGGACGACGATCCCCTGATCGTCGCCGTGGGCCATGATCAGGCCTCCGACCAGCCGGGTCGACGCGCCCCACGAGGTGGTGAAGCACAGGTGCTCTGCACCGTCATCGCCGAGGTACTTGATGTCGAAGGCGCGGGCGAAGTTCTGACCGAGCTCGTGGCTGGTGGCCATCTGGAGCGCCTTGCCGTCGCGCATCATGCCTTCGCACGTCATCGTGTTCGTCGCGCCTGCGAACCGCTCCCGGGTCGTCTTGATCCCGAGCTGGACGGGGACGGCCATCACGTCTCGCAGGAAGTCGTCGTAGACCTCATGGTGGATCCGCATGGCGTACGCCGAGGCATCTGCTTGGCTGACATGGGCGGTGTGGCCCTCCTGCCAGAGGAACTCAGAGGTCCGAAGGAAGAGGCGGGGTCGCAGCTCCCAGCGCACCACGTTGGCCCACTGGTTGAGGAGCAGCGGCAGGTCGCGGTAGCTCTGGATCCACTTGGCCATGTACTCACCGATGACCGTCTCAGAGGTGGGGCGGACCACCACCGGCTCGGCCAGCTCCTCGCCGCCGGCGTGGGTGACGACCGCGAGCTCCGGGCTGAAGCCCTCGACGTGCTCGGCCTCACGGCGCAGGTAGCTCTCGGGGATGAAGAGGGGGAAGTAGGCGTTCTGTGCGCCGCACTCCTTGATCCGAGCGTCGATCTCGGCCTGGATCCTCTCCCAGATCGAGTAGCCGTAGGGCCGGATGACCATCGTGCCGCGAACCGGCCCGTTCTCCGCCAGCTCGGCCTTGGCCAGGACGTCTTGGTACCAGCGGGGGAAGTCCTCGGCCTGAGGGGTCAGAACACTGCCTTTTGCCACGGGTCTCCTCGTTGAGAAAGCTAGGTGGGTCACACGACCCGACTGCTGCGAACGCTACCGAACTTGGGGTGACGGGCTGCGAACGGGCGATCTAGAGCATCGCTGCCGGATCGCGGCGGGCGAGATCCAGGAGCGGTCGCCACCCGATGAGCGTGGCCTTGGCGTCGCGGAGGGCCGCCTTCAGCGACGCTTCCCGGGTCAAGAGCCGCAGGTCGTCGACCCGCAGCGACGCGTCCTCGGCGAACGCCCTGAGCTCGTCGGTGTCGGTCGCCGGATGGACGACGATCTCGGTGACGCCATCGCTGAGGTCGTCCATCACCTCGCTTAGGCGGTCGCGCAGACCGACGGCGGTGGTGTCGATGAGTCGGTCCGGAACGACGACGCCGGCCTCTTGGGCGAGCGCCCGCGCGGGGAAGCCCATCGAGTGCTCGGACGCTCCGGTGGGGAGCCGGAGCGGGAGTCGGTACTCCTCGGCGAGCTCGAGGACGAGGTCGAAGAACTCGGGACGGGTCACGAGGGCGCCATGGTGAGCGGCGAGGTGGCTGACGTCGAACCCGAAGAGGATGGCGCGCTCGAGCTGGGCTCGGCACTCGCGCCGCACCTCGTCGACGTCCGCGTGGTCGAGCGCGTCGGGGACGCTCTCGGCGAACCCACCGTCGCCACCGAGGAGCGACGGAGCGTGGGTGATCGGTCCGTACCGGAGCAGCTCGTGCTCGGAGGTGATGGCCAGGGCGACACCGACGTCCTCGCCTCGATAGCGGGCAGCGGCCTCACGCGCCCACGGTGCCGGGATGAGCAGCGAGGCGCTGGTGGCCAGCCCGTTGCTCAGAGCGTCGTAGACACCGGTGTTGGCGGCATGGCAGAGGCCGAGATCGTCGGCGGTGATGATGAACACCGAGCCGGTGTCACCGAACCCCAATCGGCTGGTCAGCTCGGACATCAGTCGGTGCTCCGATCGAGTGTGGCGTCTTGCTCGGCCGCCGCGTCGGCCAGCGACGAGCGGTGGGCATCGAGTCGGGCGGCGAGAGCCGAGTCGTCCACAGCCAGGATCCGCAGCGCTAGGAGGGCGGCGTTCTCGGAGCCGTTGACGGCCACCGTGGCCACCGGCACGCCGCGGGGCATCTGGACGATCGAGAGCAGCGAATCGAGGCCGTCGAGGCGAGCGAGGGCGACGGGAACACCGATCACGGGCAGCGAGGTCACCGATGCCAGCATGCCAGGGAGGTGGGCGGCGCCCCCGGCTCCGGCGATGAGGACCTTGAGGCCCCGGCCCCGAGCTTCGATCCCGTAGCGCAGCATCGACTCGGGGGTCCTGTGGGCCGAGACGACGTGCATCTCCGACGCGACATCGAATCGGGCCAGCGTGCTGGCTGCGTCTCTCATGGTGGGCAGGTCCGAGCTCGAGCCCATGACGATCCCGACCGTTGCTTGCTCGCTCATCTGATCTGCTCTCCGATCTCACGTGGCACCTCGGTGCCCAGGGCCGCTGCCGCGCTCCACGCCAAGCGACGTGCCGTCCCTGCATCTTCGCCTGTCACCGTCACATGTCCAAGTTTGCGTCCTGGACGAGTCTCCTTGCCATAGAGATGGACGTGGGCTCCGGGGACCGCAAGGGCACCTGCCATGCCGTCATCGAGACTCGGTGACCCCTCGGGGCCGCCGAAGATGTTCACCGAGGCGACCGCCGGTGCGGTCATCGATGTCGAGCCGAGCGGAAGGTCGAGCACGGCGCGCAGGTGGTTCTCGAACTGGGAGGTCACCGACCCGTCCTGGGTCCAGTGGCCCGAGTTGTGCGGTCGCATCGCCAGCTCGTTGACCAGGAGGCGCTCGGTGGTGTCGAACAGCTCGACGGCCATCACGCCGACCAGATCCACAGCCTCGGCGATCTGGCGGGCAAGCGCCTCGGCCCTCTCGGCGAGATCTGGATCGACGGAGCCGGGGAGGAGGACCTCGCGGCAGACCCCACCGATCTGAGCCGTCTCGACCGCAGGCCAGATCACGGTCTCTCCACCAGGTCGGCGGGCCACCAAGACGGCGAGCTCCTTGACGATGTCCACCTTGGCCTCGGCGACGATCCCCGTCCCGGCCGCCTGGAGCTCGTCGATCACCCTGGCCCCCTCGGCGGGGCCGTCGACGATGTAGACGCCCCGGCCGTCGTATCCGCCGCGCGCCGCCTTGAGCACGAGGGGCCACCCGAGGAGCTGGCCGAGATCAGCCACGTCGACCCGGTCGGAAGCGCCGATGATCACGAAGATCGGACCCGGCAGAGCGTGTCGTTCGCAGAGCCGTCGCATGGCGGCCTTGTCGACCGAGTTGAGCAGCGTGCGACTCGACGGCCACACCACCACGCCCTCAGACTCGAGAGCGCTCAGCAGCTCGAGGTCGACCAGCTCGTGGTCGAAGGTGACGACATCGACCTCTGCGGCGAGGGCTCGGATCGCTACCGTGTCATGTGGAGAGCCGATCCGGACCTGGCTCGCCGTTCGAGCGGCGCTCTCGTTGGGGGTCTCGGCGAGCACCACGGCATCGATGCCGAGGGCGCTGGCCGACTCGAGCGTCATTCGGGCGAGCTGTCCAGCCCCGATGATGCCAACTCTCACGGGCCGACGACCCTTCGACCGATAGCCTCAGAAGGTCCGTCCACACCCCCGACGATACCGGGGGAGCACGCGAGGGGAATCTGATGGTCAAGATCGGCACGCTCATCAACTCCGAATCGACGGTCGCCGACGGCGTCGCCCAGGTGTCCCGCATTAAGGATGCCGGCTTCGACAGCGCGTGGGCCACCCAGATCTTCGGGAACGACGCCTTGACCCTCTTGGCGGTGATCGGTGCCCAGGTCGAGGGGATCGAGCTCGGCACCGCGGTGGTGCCGGTGTACCCCCGTCACCCCCAGGTGCTCGCTCAGCAGGCCCTCACCGTCCAGTCCGCCACCGGAGGGCGGCTGAGCCTCGGGATCGGGCTGAGCCACCAGATCGTCGTCGAGGGCCTCTGGGGCTACTCCTTCGATCGGCCCGCTCGCTACATGCGTGAGTATCTCGAAGCCCTGGTCCCGCTCCTCAACGGCCGCGCGTCGTCTCTCGACGGCGAGGTGCTCAAGGCGATCACCATGGGCCCGTTGGCCATCCCCTCAGTGGAGGCGCCGTCCCTGCTCGTCGCGGCGCTGGCTCCGGCGATGCTCGCGCTGGCCGGCTCGGTCGCCGACGGGACGGTTACCTGGATGACGGGGATCTCGACGATCCACTCGCACATCGCCCCGCGTCTTGGCGAAGCAGCCGATCGGGCCGGCCGGGGGAGTCCGAGGATCGTGGTGTCGCTCCCGATCTGCCTGACGAACGACCCGGCCCGGGCCGCGGCGTCGATCGATGCCGAGTCGGCGATCTACCCCACCTTGCCGTCGTATCGGGCCATGCTGGAGCACGAAGGCGCGTCGTCGGCCTCGGACATAGGCCTCATCGGGAGCGAAGAGCAGATCCTCGACGGCATCGGCCGCCTCGAGGAGGCCGGGGGCACCGAGCTGGTCGCCGCCATCGGCGGCACGCCCGAGGAGCGCACGGCGACCTTCGAGTTGCTCGGCGGGCTGGCGGGTTCCCCGCGCTCCTAGCGGTTGACCTGGGTGTGCTTGAACTCGTTGAGGTCGCTCTCGTTCAGGATCAGATCGAGGAGGCGCTCGATCACGGGGATCGACGCCGCTGGGTTCTTCCGGTCAGGACCTGACATGAGCCGAACGAAGACCGCATCGGCGTCGTCGATGACGAAGGTCGGGACGCCGAAGACGTCGAGGTCGTCGTGGAAGTGGCGCCACCGCTCGGCGATCACCTGACGGGGCTCGCCTCCGTCGACGACGGCGAAGACCTTCTCGGCGTCTAGGCCGGTCCGCTCCATGATCTCTGTCAGCTGGTGACGCGTCGTGAGGGAGACGCCGCCGGCGTGTCGGGCATCGAAGAGCGCTCCGTGGAGCTCATCGAAGAGGTAGGGGAAGTTGTCCCGGACGGCCACGGAGACCTCGAGGGAGAGCAACGCGCCGTCATAGGCCGGGTCGTCCCAGACGTCTGGGTCGCCCGTGGCGATGTGGCCCTGGTGCAACGTGAAGGGCTCGAAGGTCACGTCGAGATCCATCCCCGCCCTGCGGGCGGCCAGAACGTGCTCGTGGACGGTGCGAGCGAACGGGCACCGGTAGTCGTAGAGGAGAGCGAAGGGCTGAGCGGTCATGATGATTACAACGCTCAGTGAGGTCTTCTCATTCCCTCTCGAGGGCCTTGAGGAGGATTCTCAGCGCCAGCCCGAGCACGACGCCGATGCCAAACCCACCGATCACGTCAGAGCGGTGGTGAGCCCCGAGGCGCAACCGGCTCCAACCCACCAGCCCGGCGCCGGCGAGACCGGCGGCAGAGCCTGCGGCGGTGGCGGGGAGGGCGACGGCGCTCGCCGCCGCCGCCATCGTGTGACCGCTCGGGAAGCTCGAGGAGCTCGGCGTCCTGGCCAGGGCCTGGGGACCGGTGGGGCCTTCGGGTCGGGGCCGGTCGACGAGCCGCTTCATCCCTGTGTTCACGAGGAAGATGCTGATGCCCACGACGGCGAGGCGAAGGGCGGCCTGTGGTGCTGATCTTCGTGAGCGCCGCACGGCGCAGGCCTCGATGAGGGCCACGGCCAAGCCGTAGTCGGCGAGCGCCGATATCCCGGCCGCCGCGATGTCGACCAGGCGGTCGCTCGAGAGACCCTCTGGTTCAGCACCTCGGACGACCACGGCATCCAGCATTGCAGGTCTCTCCCGTCGAGTCGGCTAAGAACGAGGTTGTGATCGAGAACCCCCCGCCGAAGGTCGTGCGCTCCACGACGTGGGCCGGTCTCAAGGCGGGAGACCCGGTGGAGATCGATGACCCGCGTGCCCGCCGGGCCACCTATGCGTTCGTGGCGTTCGTCGAGCACACCGGCTCGAAGTCATCGTGGGTCGAGGTGGTCGGCGGCCGCCGAGGCGACAGGAAGCTGTGGAGCTTTCGGCCCGATCAGGTCTTCGCCCTCGGCGACAAGAAGAAGGGCCTCTCGCTCGATCAGGCACCGAGGCTCCCCCTCTAGCAGCAGCTGCTCGGGATGATCCCGGCGCGCGCTCCGGTTTCTATGTAATGTTCGCGGCGGTTACATCGCAGCCGATTTTGGGGGGACCAATGGCAGAGGCAGTGGCACAGAAGGAGCGGGGGATCAAGAACCCGGTGGGGAGATTCCTGTTCCACCACGAGATCTCGGAGTACCCCACGGGGGCTCGGAGGATGGGCTACCTGGCCCTGGCGGTCCTCGCCACCATCACGCTGTACTACACGTACTACACGCAGACCGGTGTGACGCCTCAGATCCTTGAGGGCTTCCATATGAGCTTCACCTACTACGTGGGGATCGTGGTGGTCTCCAACGCCCTCGGTGCGTTTGCATCGCTGCCGGCATCGAAGACCGACAAGCTGGGCCGATCCAACGTGGTCATCTACGGGATCTTGATCGTCGGGGCCCTCATCGCGTTCGCGGTGCCCCACACCCACACCGAGCTCCAGTTCGCCGTCGTGATCAGCCTCATCGGCATCGTCGAAGGTGCCGTCCTCGTAGCGACCCCCGCTCTGGTCCGTGACTTCAGCCCCCAGATGGGCCGGGCTTCGGCCATGGGCTTCTGGACGGTCGGACCGGTGGCCGGGAGCTTCGTCGTCTCGATCGTGGCCCGCAACACCCTCGACCACCTCCACGCCTGGCAGGACCAGTTCATGATCTCGGGGCTCTTCTCCCTCGGTGTCTTCGTCCTGGCCCTCTTCCTCCTCAAGGACCTCTCTCCGGCGGTGCGTGACCAGCTGATGATCTCCGAGCGAGACAAGGTGCTCGTCCAGGCTCGGGCCAAGGGAATCAGCGACGAGGAGATCGCCGCGGGGGTGGCACACCCCTGGCGCCAGATGCTCTCGTTCGACCTCATCGGCTCAGCCTTCGGGATCTCGGTCTTCCTGCTGATCTACTACATCGCCGCCTCGTTCTTCACGATCTACTACGTCGTGACGTTTGTGAAGCCCAACGGCCTTCCCTTCACCACAGCGGATGCCAACTGGCTGAACACCTGGTTCTGGGGTGCCGACATCCTCGCCCTGATCGTGGTGGGATGGCTCTCGGACAGGGTCCTCGTCCGCAAGCCCTTCATGCTCTTTGGGGCCCTCATGGGCATCGTCGTCTTGATCTTCTTCCTCCTCCAGGCGACGCACCCGCACACCAGCCGCAACACCCTTGCGATGCTCGGGGTCTTGATCGCCATCGCTCTCTCGATCTCCTATGCCCCCTGGATGGCGGCGTACACCGAGACCGTCGAGGCGAAGAACCCCGCCCTCGTCGGTACCGGACTCGCTCTGTGGGGATGGATCCTGCGTATCGTGGTGGCGGTCTCCTTCATCTTCCTGCCCGTCGTGATCCCCTCGGTGAGCCCGATCGTCAACAACACGACGGTGGCCACCGGTCAGATCCCGGCGTGCAACCTCGCTCCGGCGACAGCCTCGGAGCCGGCGATCCCCGGGCCGGCGGTCCCGGTTGGGGCGTCGGCGAGCACCTTCTCCGTTCAGCACGCGGACTCCGTCGCCTTCGCGCAGGCCCACGCGGCGCTTCTGACCAAGGTGACGCAGAACTACCGCGTGGTCGCCGGTGCGACCGCCACGCCCCCGGTCGTCGCCGATCTGGCCAAGATGCCGGTCATCTTCGGCTCGGACCTGGGAACGCTCATCACGCTCAAGCCGCAGTTCGAGAAGCTGGTGAACCCGTACGCGTGCCAGCTGAGCTACCTGTCAGCGCACCAGGCTGAGCTCACGCAGCTCCAGTCGGCGCTCAAGGAATCGCCGAAGCAGTGGCAGAACTGGTTCTGGATCGACGTGGCGGGAATGGTCATCTTCATCCCCTTCATCTTCCTGACCAAGGGACGCTGGAGCCCGAAGAAGGCCAAGGCTGACCGGGACGAGGCCGAGCGCAAGGTCCAAGAGGAGCTCGCCGCGATGGGCATGAGTTCGTAACAGGGCCTCACGGGTCGCTACGCTCTCCTCGTTCGGTCAATCGAAAGAGGAGTGATGGCACACGTACCCACCAACATCGACAAGTCGCGGTCTCCGGTCGCGGTGCCCTTCACCATCCTCGGCGTGATGTCACTGCTGGCGCTCGTCGCCATGCTCGTGGCCATCTCGTCCCACGGCTGAGCCAGAGGGAAGGCAATGACTCCGATCCAGCGCGTGCCCACCAACATCGACAAGTCGCGGTCGCCGATCCTGGTGCCGTTCGCCATCCTCGCCGTGATGTCGCTCCTGGCGGGCTGTGCCGCGCTGTTCGCCCTCCGCCACGGCGGGATCGCCACTGCGGGCGGCACGGGGGACGCGGTCCCCATCGTGAGCGATGTCGGCTCGTCGAGCTTCGCCGCCAAGGGCCCCTTCGGCGTCGGCGAGACGACGCTGCACCTGGCGTCCAACGGAGCGGCGGTCCACGTCTGGTACCCGGCCAGCCCGAGCTCGTACCACGGAACGCCCGCGACCTACGACGTCAAGAACCTCCTCCCCGAGTCGATCAAGAAGCTCTTCAAGAGCGTCGCCGGCGTGCCGTACCCCTCCGGGGGGATCACCGGAGTCGCCATGGCGGACGGCCGGTTCCCCATGGTCGTCTTCAGCCACGGGTTCGCCGGGTTCTCGACCCAGTCGACGTTCCTCACGGCGCACCTGGCCTCGTGGGGCTTCGTGGTGGCCGCCCCTGAGCACATCGACCGCGACCTCACCTCGGTGCTGAACCGCTACCTCTCTGGCCAGGGGCTGAACGAGGGCCAGAGCTACGACGTGACCGATCTCTCCAACACGATCTCGCTGATGGCCACCGAGAACCAGATCTCGAGCTCGACCTTCTACCGCCACCTCGACATGAACAGGGTCGGCGCCGTCGGTCACTCCGCCGGAGGATCGGCCGTCGAGAAGCTCGCCGTCGTAGACCCCTCGGTCAAGGTCTTCGTGGGCCTCGCCGGTGCCTCGTACGGCGCCTTCGGCCAGACGGCCACCGGAGCCGGCTCCACGGTGCCGTCGAAGCCCGGGCTCCTCATGTACGGGACCGAGGACAAGGTCGTCACCCCGGGGGGAATGACAAGCGCGTACAACGCCCTGAAGCCACCGAAGCGGCTCATAGGGCTCCAGGGCTCCGGCCACCTCGTCTTCTCCGACATCTGCCGGCTCGCGGTGAGCAGGGGTGGCCTCGTCGCACTGGCCGAGGCGGCCGGTCTACCCATCCCCGCCGGGCTCGACACGCTCGGCACCGACGGGTGCACGGCGGGTGATCTGCCCGTGGGCGACGCCTGGCCGGCGATCAACCAGTCGGTGACCGCGGAGCTGCGCTGGGCGCTGGGCTTCGACCCGACCCAGGCGGGACTCGACGGGCTGGTCTCGGCGTTCCCGGGGGTCATCTCGCAGAACACGACTGCGGTGACGGTTCCAGTTCCCGCCAGCTAGCCCCGCGCCGGGGCGGGGCGCCCGGTCACCAGGGGACGGGGCCGTCAGCGTCGAAGAAGCCTCCGGTGGGACCATCGCTGCCGAGCGTGGCCAGCCAGACCGCGGGGAGCACCGACTCTTCCGGAGTTCTCGTGGCCCGCGGGTTCATCGGGGTGGCGACCGACCCGGGGTCTGCGGAGTTGACCTTGATCGGCGTCGACTCGAGCTCGTTGGCGAACTGCACCGTGACGGCGTTCAGCGCCGTCTTCGACGTGCAGTAGCCAAGCAGGGTGACGCGCTTGTAGGCCTGCTCGGGGTCGCGCATCCAGCCCAGCGAGCCGAGTCCGCTCGAGTGGTTCACGATCCGGCCCCCCACAGAGCGACGCAGCAGCGGGAGCATCGCCTGGATGACGGCGATGGTGCCGATCACGTTGGTGGCCAAGGTCTCCCGAACGACCTCGAGCGGCGTCTCGCTGGGCTTTGCGGACTCGGGGAAGAACTCGGTCTTGACCCCCGCGTTGTTGACCAGCACGTCGAGACGCCCCCGACTGGCCGCGATCTCATCGGCTGCCCGGGCGACGGAGCGGTCATCGGCGATGTCGAGGACCTGACAGGTGACCTGGTGACCACCGGCAGCGAGCTCGGCCACCGCGTGGGCTCCGCGCTCGGCGCTCCTCGCCCCGAGAAGCACGTCGAAGCCCAGCTTGCTCAGCGCTCGGCAGATCGCCAGCCCGATCCCGGTGTTCCCGCCCGTGACCAGCGCGATCTTGCCGGCGCCGCATCCGGCCGGTGGCCTCGTTGGTCGTTGTGTCATGGCCTGCGATGCCCCCTCTGCGCTCCCGAGACGTTATCTCTGGGCACCTCGATTGGCCCGTGGGGATATAGGTGACTAATATGATCGAAATTATGGGGAATCGATCAGAGGCAACAGGTTGGAATCGGCGCTGGCCCCTGATCGTCGGGCTGGTCGTCGGCCTGGGCCTCATCGCGGCCCCTCTGGCGTTCCAGATGTTCACCCGGGCGCCGAAGGGCGGGACGATGATCACGGCGTTCAAGCCCTACATGACCGAGAAGACGATCTCGGACTTCCAGAAGGACCTGGGCACGATCGGTGTCGCCGTGACCGAGGCGAAGACCCAGGTCAGCCCGCAGTTCGAAGCCCGCACCGGCCTCAGCGCCCCTCCTGCCGCCTACCAAGCGCTCCTCGAGCAGTGGCCGACGATCAACAAGGACATGAGCGGGATGCTCTCGACGATGCAGAGCGACATCGGGGACTACCAGGCCGTCGTCGCCCTCCCGCCGTTCCCGCTGTTCCCCTGGTTCTTCGTGGCGCCCGGGGTCTTCCTCGTCGGGATCTCCTCGTGGGGGCTCCTGCGCCGCTCACGGGGGGGAAGCCCTCGCGCTCCGCTGATCGCTCTGGTGGTCCTCGGGGTGGGGATCCTCGCCGCGCCGGCCATCTTCCAGATGTTCACCCGGGCGCCCAAGGGCGGGCAGATGATCGATGACTTCGCCTCGCTGATGACCCCTGCGAAGGTTGGCACGGTCCAGGGCTACTTCCTGGTCCTCGCCGACGGGGAGGGCACGTTGCGCAACCAGGTCGTCCCTGGGATCGAGCACACCACGGGGTCGACCGCCGAGCAGCTCGCCTCGGCGCTTCCCTCGATCACCGGGTTCTCCGCGCGGTGGCCGGCGATCTCTTCGACGATGGCGCCGATGATCGGGGCGATGTCCGACAACCTCGGGAACTACGCGGCGGTCAAGGCCATGCCGCCGTTCCCGATGTTCCCGTGGTTCTTCGCCATCCCCGGCGTCATCGTCATCTCGACATCGGCCGCCGGGCTCGTTCTCGCCCGTCACCGGTCTCCAGCGGCGGATGTCGCCTCGGAGTCGTCCGACCCACAGCTCTCAGGACAACCAGACAGCAACCCCACCAACGATGAGGAGAAGAGATGAAGAGAAGAAGCATCGCCACGATTGCCGCCACTGCGGCCATGGTCGTCGGCCTGGGCGCCTGCTCGAGCAGCTCGAGCAGCACCCCGACGACAGGACCCGGCAAGCTGGTCGGCGTGTTCAAGATCACCGCTGGATCGTGCACCGCCGCCACGACGTCGGGTTCGTACTTCCGCATGGTCGCCGCCGGCGGGACCACGGCGAAGGGCCCGTTCATCGCCAACTCCGACTCGACCTGCGCCACGAACAGCTACAGCCCGCTGAGCCCGGGGACCGACGGTGGCCTGATCACCGGCTCGTACCAGACGCAGCCGATCCCGCCGATGGACGCAACGAAGAACGGCCTGGCGGCCAAGATCATCCAGCCGGTCAAGTTCTTCGCGGTGAACTTCGCCCTCTCGAGCAATCCGACCGACCCCCAGAGCGGCATCGCCGTTCCGGTCCCATCGGTCACGGCCAGCGCCTCGAACAAGCTCAGCGCCGTGCTGAGCGCGCTGAGCGTGGCCTGGAACGGCCAGCAGTTCAACCAGGGTTCACCCAAGCCTGACGGCTCGCACCCGGGGAACACGGTCGATGCGACCGGCACCTACAACCCGTCGACCGGTGCGTACACCCTGGACTGGTCGAGCCAGATCGTCGGTGGCCCCTTCAACGGGTTCACCGGTGTGTGGCACCTCGAGGGAACCTTCACCAAGAAGTAGTCCCCAAGGGGTCCATCAACGGGCGTGGAGAGAGTGCGCGGCCGAATGATCCTGAGATGAGGGTTTCGGATCATTCGGCCTCAGCGCTCGCTCCAGGTTCGCGTCGAGGACGAGCAGAGCGGAGCCTCACGGCACTGAGAACCCCCGGATGCCCCCGTCGGATCCGAGTGCGCTCCGGTGTCGTTGCTCGGCCTCAGCGGAGGACCCGACGAGCGGCGCCGGACACTTCACGCCTCGGGGCAGCGGACCGGATGGCGCCGAGCGACGAGCACGTCACCGGTGCCGTTCGGCACGTGCGAGAGCGGGTGACGGGGATCGAACCCGCATAGCCAGCTTGGAAGGCTGGAACTCTGCCATTGAGCTACACCCGCATGAGTGGTCGCGGGCAAGACCCCACGACGCCCACGAGTCTACGGGAAGTTCTCTGTGGAGTCGAAGTTGGCCTGGTTGCGCCGGGTAGGTTCGATGCCATGGATGAGACGCTCTACGACCGAGTCGGCGGCATGCCGTTCTTCGTGACCCTTGTCGAGCACTTCTACGACGGCGTCGAGACCGACGAGATCCTCCGGCCGATGTACCCCGAGGACCTTGAGCCGGGCAAGGTGCACCTGGCGACCTTCCTGGCCCAGTACTGGGGCGGTCCGGCCCTGTACCAGGAGATCCGCGGGCACCCGAGGCTCCGGATGCGCCATGCGCCCTACGTCATCACCAAGAGAGCCCGTGATGCGTGGATCACGCACATGAAGGCGGCGGTCGGTTCGATGGACATGGGCGACGAGGACCGTGCCGATCTCGTGGGGTACCTCGACATGGCGGCGCACCAGCTCCGGAACCGCTGAGCGGCGCGCTGCCTCGTGCGCTCTGATCCGCTGGACCGGCGCCGGGGGGCGTCGGGTCAGGCCTGGGTGGCCGGGGCCCGGGCGGCGGGGAAGTCGTGCTTGCGAGCCAGCCACCGGAGGCGGGCGGCTCGAGCGTCCCAGTCGTAGACGACGCACGTCCGCGCCACGCGATCGTGCCACCCGCGGTGATCGACCCGCAGGACGATCCCGAAGAGCCCGAGGGCGAAGATGGCGATCGAGAACGGGAGCACCAGGGTGCGGACGATGGCGTGGCGGGTCTCGACCGGTCGTCCCTCTGCGGTCACGACGCGAAGGCCGAAGAGGGCCATTCCGAGTGTCTTGCCGCTGAGCGCCCACTGGTAGGCGAAGTAGATCGGATACCAGACCAGCAGCAGGACGATCCCGAGGACGTGGAAGCTCCTCAGGTTCACGGCCTGCCCCACGATCAGGGAGACTGCAGCGCTGATCCCAGCGAGGATCACCAGGAGCACCAGCCACGCGAATGCGATGTCGGCGCCGAAGGCCACGAGCCGGCTGATCGCTCCGGCGTAGTGCCCCTGGCGGGTGATCCCGTGAGGCCTGGGGCTCACGATGCCCCCCCTTGGCTCGTCGCGGACCCGGCGGGGAGCGCTCCAGAGATCCCGACCAGGAGGGGCGGGCCCGCGGGGATCGGGCCCTTGCGCCGCAGGATCCGGTTCACCCACCGGTTGGTGAAGTCGTCAAGGCCGACTCCCTGGCTCCGCACCAGGTCGAGGCCCTCGGTGACGGCGCTGGTGGTGGACCGAGCGATGATCGAGCCGAGCTCGGTCTGCTCGATCAAGGCGTCGATGTCGATCCGACTGGCCAGCTCGGCCACGTCGATCTTGTCCATGAGGGCGTTGACGTCGATGCGGCTGATCAGATCGTCGACGTCGATCCGCTCCATGACGGCCGCGACATCGACGCGCTGGATGAGCCCATCGACATCGACCTTGTCCACGACCTTCTGCATGTCGACCTTCTGGACGATGGCGTCCACGTCGATCAGCTCGATGACCCGCGAGACGATCTGCTCGGCCAGGCGTTGGGTGAGGCGCTCGAGGCCGTTGACCGATGGGCTCACCGCTTGTCCCTGGAGTCGTGCCGGAGGCTCACCTCACGATCATGCCACCGGCGGGTCACCGGCGGGTCACCGGCGACCCTGGCGACGTCGAGAGGCACCAGAGGCGCCGACGAGGGCCACCCCGGATCCCACGAGCAGGACACCGAGACCCAACGGGATCGTGGTTCCGGTGGCGGCCAGCTCAGGAAGTGCGAGGGTGGGCCCTCGCAGCGCGCCCGAGGAGGTGAGGACCGCCGTGCAGTGCAGGCCGTCATCTCTCAGGTAGCCCGTCGGGACGCCGACCTCCTCGAGGCACCAGGCGTATCCGGAGGGCACGGTGAACGAGAGGCTGCCCGCAGCATCCGTCGTGGCGGTGGCGAAGAGAGACATCCCGGGCGGGACGCTGATGGCGGCGGGAACTGGGGGAGGCGTGAAGCCGATCGGAAAGGAACCGTTCACGAAGAGGGCATAGCTCGCTCCGGGGATCCTCTCTCCTGGGTGGGAGGCGTTGAACTTGTAGGCGTCGAGCGTCACCGAGGCCACCGCCTCGCTCACCGCCACGGTCTTGACCGGGTCTGGCGTGGTCGCGTCGATCCGGGCGGTGCAGCGGAGGCCGGGGTCGATGAGGAAGTCCTGAGGGGCGGATCGCTCGAGGACGCACCACGAGTAGCCCACCGGGATCGTGAACCCGAGATGACCGCCGGCATCGGTGGTGCCGATGGCGTACCAGGTCATGTTCGCGAACGTGGGCGTCCCCGGTGGGGGCGTCGGTGGCGTCGACTGGGGCGGTGGCCCCTGGACGAAGAGGTCGTAGGTCGCATCGGGGACACCCTGGTTCGGTTCGGTGGCGTTCGACTTCTGCACGAAGAGCGACGTCGTCGCCTCGACATCGGTGAACGTCACCGTGCCCGCCTCCCCGGCACCGAGCTCGACGCGCCGCACGGTGCTCGACGGATCCAAGGCGTATCCCGGTGGGGCTGCGACCTCGGTGACCTGGTAGTCCCCGGGCAGCAGGTCGCTGCCGTCGTTGCCGGTCGGGGCGCACTGACCGCCGGCGTCGGTCGTGCAGGTGCCGAGATCCTGCGTGAAGCTGCCGGAGTTGGTCGGGTCGAAGGCGACGTCGAAGACCGCACCGGCGAGAGGGACGCCGGTGATGCGGTCTCGCTTGAAGATGGTCACCTGGGCGGGGTAGACGAGATCGCCGTCGGCCCCGGTCAGCGAGATCGCCGTGTTCGTCCCGGCGAGCACGGCGAAGGGATGGTCCGCCACGGGCTGATAGCCCGGCGGCGGGACCGACTCGTGCAGGACGTAGGAGCCTGGGGCGAGGGGAGCGCTCGGGCCGGCGTTGCCTGACGCATCGATCGAGAGCGTGTCGAGCACCGTCGAACCGCTCAAGACCTCGAACTGCGCGCCCACGACGGAGAAGTAGCCGGGGTCGTTGCCCTCTTTGTGGACCGAGACCGATCCAGGGGCCGGCGGGGGCGGGGGCGGGGGTCCGGGGGCGTTTGCGGTGAAGACGTCGACTCGGCTCATCCCGATGGGGTCGGCGGCGGCGACGATCTCCTGGGCGTTGAGCTGCCCGGTGGTCGGACGCAGGAAGAGGATCCCGTACTGACCGACCCGGGTCACCGTGGTCAACGTCACCGAGACAACGGGTCCCGAGGCGGTGAGCGGGAACGACGCCACCCCGCTGGAATCGGTCACGCCGCTGATCGCCGTCGCACCGTTGGCATCGAAGGTGGCGTTCTGGAGCCCGAGGAGGACGGTGACCCCCGCCAGGGGCTGATTCGAGCCTGGGAAGTTGATCGTGACGGTCACCGTGGTCGAGGTGGTGAAGGACGTCGCTCCGCCGGGAAGGCTCACGCCGAGCACCGGAGGGGCCGTGGCGTCGATCGCGTTCACGGTGAGGTTGTAGAGGATCGAGACGGCCGCGGTGACCCCGGCATCCATCGACGGCAGCGGCGTGTGCCACGCCAGGGCGTCGTAGTAGAGCTTGGCGGCCACCGCCGCCTGGTCCGCGTTGAACGATCCGTTCCCTGCCCAGAACCCGGTCACCACCGCTTCGGACATGGCGAACCCGAAGGCCATCAGATCCCTGGTATCCGCTCCGGTGGGCGGATCGGTCAGGGCGTAGTTGTAGAAGGGAGATGGATAGGCGCCGCCGGATCCCGCCGGCCATGCGCACATCCCCCAACCCAGCGGCGTCGGGAAGCCGAGGCCGTAGGAGCCGAAGTAGGTGTTCGCACCGCCATAGGTGGCGCAGTAGCCACGGTAGGGATCTGGGGGTGGCCCGGCGGTGCAGGGGGCTGGGCCGTCGTGGGGAGGAGGCGGTGCGGCGCGCGCCGATTGGGCCACGCTCAACGGCAGCATCGTGAGGACGAGGAGACCCAACGTCCCTACGACCCGTACGAAGGGACGAGGAAGGCTTATGACCTGGAACTTTATGCCAAACGAGCGCGCCGTGCCAGGTTCCCCGATCGAAGGTGGCGCACCGGTAGCCTCAAGGAGGGATGGGACTGGGTCGTCGTCAACTTGGAGCCGATGAGGAGATCGTCGTCGAGGTTCGCTCCCACCGCGGCTCCCTGGTGATGCCGCTGATCGCCACGCTCATCGCTCTCGCCGCAGGGGTCTGGCTCCTGACCGGCGTCCATCAGGGGCCCCTGGCTGTTCGACGAGCCGGGGCGATCGTGATCGGTGCGGTCCCTCTTGTGTGGCTCGCCGCCCGCTACGTCACCTGGCGGAGCCGGACGGTCGCGCTCACCACCCAGAGGGTGGTGGTGACCCTGGGCGTGGCGCGGCGATCGTCCGAGCAGATCCGCCTCGAGCGGATCATCGACGTGCACCTCGCCCAATCGCTGAGCGACCGAGTGCTGCGCCGCGGCACCTTGATGATCGAGGTGGTGGATGGCTCGCCGTGGGCGGTGGACCGGCTTCGGCGGCCCGAGGCGCTCCAGCGCCTCATCCTCCGCCAGATGAGCATCGCCCCGGAGGCGTCGGTCTCCCCGCCGATCCCGGAGCTGATCGACTGGCCGACGTACACGGTGGTCACCGAGCTCGACCCCACACCGGTCCGCGGAACCCCGGCGATCTCAGGTTCGCACGCCGCCACGCTGGCGGCCCGACTCGACGAGCTCGACCGCCTGGAGGCTGACGGGGTGCTCAGCTCGTACGAGGCTTCTCGGCGTCGGGCCCAGCTCACCAGGCACTTCTGACATCCCGCCGGCTCAGGCGAGTACCGTGGCGGCCGTGACTTCTCCCCGTTATCGCTGCGCTGCGTGTGGCAACCTCACGCGCTTCGATGTTGTGACCACCTCGACGGTCAAGGCCTTCCACCACTACACCGTGGGCGGTGAGCTCGAGGTCGAAGACGTCCACACGCTCTCTCAGTCGATCGACTCCGTCACGTGTCGCTGGTGCGGTCACGGACGGGCCGTTGAGGTGGTCGAAGACCCTCAAGAGGCGACGGCCGATGAGCCGCCGGCAGAACCAGGGGGATGACACGGCCAACGCGTCTGTCCCCGGCAGAGGCGGCGCGTGTGCTCGAGGGAGCCAAGCCCATCGCCGTTCGCAGCGGGGCGTCGAGCATCGCGCTCGTGCCGCTCGACGGAGTTCGCCTCGATGGGTCCCGCCGCACGATCGAGGTCGGTCCGACGGAGCCCCGGCAGCTGGCTCTCTTCCTCTCGGTGGACTGCGACGGGTGCCTCGATCTGTTCGCCGCCGCCCGGGTGCCGTCGTCGCTCGGGCTGGGGGAGGCCGATCGCGTCATCGTGGTCCTCCGGAGCGCCGAGGAGCCCGAGCCCGGAAGGCTCATCGAGATGCTCGGAGGGGTCGACCACGTGATCGCACCCGATGCCTGGCTGTCCTACGGCGTCAGCGGTCCCCCGTTCTTCTCCCTGCTCGACCCGGCATACGCCACCGTGGCGACAGAGGGCGTCGCCTGGGGAGCCGCGTCGGTCGCCGAAGCCGTTCGAGCAGCCCGGGCGGGGACCCCTGACGTCGAGGTGCCCCGTCTGAGCGGCGGCGACGTCGAGTGAGCTCGGCGGTGTCACACCCCTCGGGCACTGTCACGGAGTCGCCACAAGGGCGGTTCACGGAACAGCCTCCGAGGAGCCAGACGCCATGGAAGAGAACATCACCATTGAGTGCGATGGTTGCAGGGGCCGAGCGCTTCAGGCGTGCGGCGACTGCGTCGTCTCGTTCATCTTGGGCCGCGAGCCGGACGATGCCGTCATCATCGACGTCAACGAGGCTCGCGCCGTCCGGCTGCTCGGCGACGCCGGGCTCGTCCCCCCTCTGCGCTTCGACCGAGCCTCGGCCACCGGGAGCGACGGCTAGGGAGAATCTTCGGTGACGGGCCGACGCCATGTGCTCGTCACCAACGACTTCGCGCCGAAGGTCGGTGGCATCCAGAGCTACCTCTGGGAGCTGTGGAGCCGGCTCGACCCGTCGAGCTTCCACGTCCTGACGGCGAGCTCCGACCCCGGCGCCCCGGCCTTCGACGCCGAGCAGCGCACACGCGGGCTGTCGATCGAGAGGGTTTCGGCCAAGACTCTGTTCTTCCCCACGCCGTGGGTCCGCCGCCGCATCGAGGAGACGGTCCGAGCCCAAGGCGCCGACCTCGTGATCCTGGATCCCGCGTTCCCGCTCGGGGCCCTCGGCCCCCGTCTCTCGGTCCCTGCGGTCCAGCTGCTCCACGGTGCCGAGGTGACGATCCCCGGCCGGCTTCCGCTCACCCGCACGATCCTCTCCAGGGCCCTGCGAGGGGCGGCGGGGATCATCGCGGCAGGCCCGTACCCCGAGGCGGAGGCGCTCCGAGCGGCCCGCGGGAAGCTTCCTCCGGTGCTCCAGGTTCCCCCCGGCGTGGACACGGCTCGCTTCAGGGTCCTCGAGTCATCGGAGAAGGCAGCGGCTCGGGCCCGTCTGGGTCTGCCCGCCGAGGGACCTCTCGTGGTGAGCGTCAGCCGTCTGGTCCCCCGCAAGGGCATGGACACGCTCATCCGGGCCGCTCGCATCCTGGTCGAGGAGTGGAGCTCGTTGACCGTTGCCATCGGGGGAACGGGCCGGGACGACAAGCGCCTCGCCCGCCTCGTTGCAGAGACCGGAGCACCGGTCCGCCTTCTCGGTCGGGTGTCCGATGAGGACCTGCCCGGGCTCGTCGGGGCGGCCGACGTCTTCACCATGGCGTGCCGGTCGCGGTGGGGCGGTCTTGAGCAGGAGGGCTTCGGGATCGTCTTCCTCGAGGCCGCCGCCGCCGGCATCCCCCAGGTCGCAGGCCGCAGCGGGGGCTCAGCCGATGCCGTCGTGGACGGTGTGACGGGCCTCGTCTTGGAGCACCCGGACGATCCGACGGCCCTGGCTGATGCTCTCGCAACGCTGCTCAGAGACCCTCAGCGCGGAGAGGCGATGGGTGAGGCAGGTCGGCGTCGGGCGGAGGGATCCTTTGATTACGACGTGCTCGCCCGTAGGCTGGGGGACGCGCTCGCTGGCGGGTGGCCGCTCAGTGGCATGTCGCGATAGAAGTCTTTAGTGGAGAGGAGGGGTTGATGACGGATCAGACGACAGAGCGGATCCTCGTAGAAGCCTCACCTTCCGAGGTCTACGAGGTGGCGGCGGACATCGAGCGATACCCCGAGTGGGTCGCCGACATCAAGACGGTGACCGTCGCCGAGCGCGACGGCCTTGGCCGTCCGAAGCTCGTCACCTTCCGCACCGCAGCCTTTGGTCGGTCGACGACCTACACCCTCGAGTACGACTACAGGGCCGCACCTCAGGGGCTGGCGTGGCGGCTGGTCGAAGGTGACCTGACGACCATCCTCGACGGGAGCTACGCCTTCGCTGTTGCCCAGGAGGGGACCGAGGTCACCTACCACCTCGAAGCCGAGCTGCGTGTTCCGATCCCCGGCTTCGTCAAGACCCGGGCCCAGAGCCGGATCCAGTCGACCGCCCTGCGCGAGCTCAAAGCGAGGGCGGAGTCACTGCGGTGAGCAGCACCCCGTCAGGGGTGGCACTCGGAATCGACGTTGGGGGCACCAAGGTCCTCGGCGTAGCGGTCGATGAGGCTGGCGACATCGTCGCTCGGATCCTCGAGCCCACGCCACAGCCTCCCCGACCTGACCACGGAGCCTCGCTGGCCGACGTCGTTGCTTCGGTCGTCCACCGGCTCTCCGAGCAACAGGGTGTCCCGTTGCGACAGACGCCTCTGGGCGTCGGGCTGCCAGGGATGATGCGGCGCGACGGCATCTTGGTCTTCGCCCCCAACCTCCCATCCGCTTCGGGCATCGACCTCGCCGCCCTTCTGGAGCCTCGGCTGGGTGGCATCCGGGCTGTGGTGGCGAACGACGCGGACTGCGCAGCACTCGCCGAGCACCGCTTCGGTGCGGCCGCCGGCCACGACAGCGTCGTGATGATCACCTTGGGCACGGGCATCGGCGGCGGGATCCTGATCGACGGCCAGCTGGTGCGGGGCGGGAGCGGTTTCGCCGGTGAGGTCGGCCACATGGTCCTCGACGTGGCGGGCCCTCTGTGCCCCTGCGGGTCACGGGGGTGCTGGGAGCGCTTCGCCTCGGGTTCCGGCCTCGGTCGACTCGCACGAGAGGCGGCGATGGCCGGCCGGCTCCGCTTGGTGGTCGATGCGGCGGGAGGCGACCCCGAAGCCGTCCGCGGCGAGCACGTCACCGGTGCCGCGCTCGATGGTGATCCCGAGGCCCTCGCCCTCCTCGACGAGGTCGGATGGTGGCTTGCTCGAGGGATCGCCAACCTCGTCTGCGTCCTCGACCCGTCATGCGTGGTGGTGGGCGGAGGCATGACCGACGCCGCGGGGTTCCTGGTCGATTCAGCCCGGCGGCACCTCGGCGGTCTCCTCGAGGCAGGGGAGCTGCGCACCGCGGTGACGGTTCTCTCCGCCTTCTTCGGAGCAGACGCCGGTGCGGTGGGCGCCGCCCTCCTGGCCCGGGAGGCGTCGTGAGGATCGGCGTGGTGCTCCCGAGCTTCGCGTGGTCGCCCGATGAGGCGCTGGGCGTGGCGGCCGACGCAGAGGCAGCTGGCATCGACGGCGTCTTCTGCTACGACCACCTCTGGCCCATGGGCAACCGGACCCGACCCGCCCTCGCACCCTTCCCCCTCCTCGGCGTCATCGCGCATCGTCACCCCGGGCTGGTGGTGGGCCCGCTCGTCGCCCGGATCGGACTTGTCAGCAACCAGACCCTCGTCGCGCAGTTCGCTGCCCTCGAGGCGATCGCTCCGGGTCGGGTGATCGCTGCGATCGGTACGGGAGACAGGCTCAGCGCACAGGAGAACCAGGCGTACGGCGTCGAGTTCGCCCCGGCCGATGAGCGGCGCGATGCCTTGGGGCGCTGTGCCACCGAGCTCAAGGCGCAGGGCCTTGAGGTCTGGATCGGTGGGGGAGCCCAGCCGACGTTGGACCTCGCGGGGTCTCTGGGGTGCGTCGTGAACCTCTGGGGTGCGACCGCCGAGCGCGTCGCCGAGCAGGCAGCTCGAACCGAGGTCAGCTGGGCTGGGCTCAGCGCTGACGGCGCCGACGAGGGGGACGTGGGGGCCCAGCTTGCGGCCCTGAGAGCGGCTGGAGCGACGTGGGCGGTCTTCGGTTTGCCGGTTCCGCTGGGCCTGCTGGGCAACGCGGCACGGGGGTGACCGGCTCTGCCGGTACGATTGACCGATGGAGTTCCGCAGAATCAACGATCTTCCGCCTTATGTGTTCGCCGCCATCGACGGCTTGAAGGCTGCGGCGCGCCGGGAAGGGCGCGACGTCATCGACATGGGGTTCGGCAACCCGGACCTCCCCTCGCCTCAGGTGGCGGTGGACAAGCTGGCCGAAGCTGCCCAGAACCCGAGGAACCACCGGTACTCGTCGTCGAAGGGGATCCCCAAGCTCCGCCAGGCCGCCGCAGCCCTCTACCTCCGCAAGTTCGGCGTCACGCTCGATCCTGAGACCGAGGTCGTCTCGACCATCGGGGCCAAGGAGGGCCTGAGCCACCTGATGTGGGTCCTGCTCAACGAGGGCGACTCGGCGATCGTGCCGTCACCGTCGTACCCGATCCACATCTACGCCCCGCTCTTCGCCGGCGCCCAGGTCCACCAGGTGCGCATGGTCGACCCCTCGACCCAGGGAGAAGAGGCGCTGAGCCCCGGGGACTCGTTCTTCGCCGGTCTCGTCGAGCAGTGGGAGAACGCCTGGCCGAAGCCCCGGGTGATCATCGCCTCGTTCCCGCACAACCCGACGACGGCATGCGTCGATCTCGCCTTCATGCAACGCCTCGTCGACTTCGCGCTCGAGCACGAGGTCGTCGTCGTCCACGACTTCGCCTACGCCGACGTCGGCTTCGACGGCTACGAGCCCCCGTCGATCCTCCAGGCCAAAGGTGCGATGGACTGCGCCGTCGAGCTCTACACGCTGACCAAGTCGTTCTCGATGGCCGGTTGGCGCAGCGCCTTCATGGTTGGGAACCCTGAGATCGTGGCCGCGCTGACCAAGCTGAAGAGCTACCTCGACTACGGCACGTTCCAGCCCATCCAGATCGCCTCGATCGTCGCGATGAACGAGGCGCCGGACTATCCCGCCGAGATCTGCGCGATCTACGAGCAGCGCCGCAACGCGCTGTGCGACGGGCTCAACAGGATCGGGTGGGACCTGGTCCCACCGATGGGGACGATGTTCGTCTGGGCGCCGATCCCTGAGCCGTACAAGGAGATGGGGGCCCTCGAGTTCTCGAAGTTCCTCGTCACCGAGGCCGACGTCGCCACCTCGCCGGGTGTCGGGTTCGGTCCCGGGGGCGACGGCCATGTCCGATTCGCGCTCATCGAGAACGAGCAGCGGATCGCTCAGGCGATCCGCAACCTGCGCAAGGCCCTCCCGAAGCTGGCCTAGGGAGCGCCGGCTAGGGCAGCCCGGCGCCGGGCACGTCGACCTGGGCGGCTTCGATCTTGGCGTCGGTGGACACTGAGGCGATCCGAGCATCTGACGACGGCGCCGTCATGGCGTACAGCGTCCGCCGGTCGTCGCCGCCGAGCATGCAGGCGAAGCACGTCTGAGAGGTGTTGACCACGGCGGTGACCTCACCGCCTTCGGCGACCCTGACCGCTTGGGGGGCAAGGGCGTTGGCCACCCAGACCTGGCCCTCGGCGTCGAGGCAGATCCCGTCGGCCGGGACGAGCTCGAGCTGGGCGAAGACCCTCCGGTTCGACAGCGTGCCGTCGCTGTTCACGTCGAACGCGGTGAGCCGCATCGCCATCGTCTCGGCCACGATCAGCGTGGTGCCATCGTCGGTCAGGACCGGACCGTTCGGGAACGCCATGTCCGGGACCACCTGGAGGACCGATCCCGACGGGTCCAGGACTACGAGGTTGGTGGTCGGCGGCCCCGGCGGGGTGAGCACGCCGGCGATGCCGTGCTCGTCGAGGAATGCGTCGAGGTCGAACCCGAAGTTCCCCACGTAGGCCGTCCCGTCGCTCGCCACCACCAGATCGTTGGCCCAGTGGCCGCAGTGCTCGGAGATGTCGGCATGCACCGTCGGTTCGGTGCCCGGGCTCCACCGCAGGATGCAGTGGTCGGTCATCGAGACGATGAGCATCGTGCCGTCGGGCATCCAGCCGAGACCTGAGGGCTGTGTCGGCACCGTGACCTCGTGGCGCTCGTCGGACCCATCGGGTGCCATCGAGTAGACGCCGTGTCGGTAGAAGTCGGAGTAGTAGAGCCGTCCTTCGTGCCATCGCGGCGCCTCACCGAAGGAGAGCCCCCCCCCGGATCACCGTCGCTCCGAACTCCTTGACCATGGCCGTCCCCCTTGATCTCCCGCTCCCCCGAGGAGCGCGGACCTCTCCATGAGTATGGGTCAGCGCACGCGCTCTGCGCTCGGACGGGTGTTGGAGGCCGGACGTGAGTAGCGTCGGCAGCGATGCTCTACTGGTCGATCAAGACGGTGCTCTCACCGATCTTCTTCATCGTGTTCCGGATGAAGGTCGCACGGGCCAGCGCCTTGCCCCGTCGGGGACCGGTGATCCTGGCGGCGAACCACCAGTCGTTCTGCGACTCGCTCTTCATCCCCCTGTGCGTGGCCCGGAAGGTGACCTATCTCGCCAAGGCGGAGTACTTCGACGACAAGCGCACCTCGTGGTTCTTCCGTGCGCTCGGTCAGATCCCGATCCGACGCGGCGGCGGCGACGAGTCGAGGAGGGCCCTCGAGACAGCGGCCGAGGCCCTCGTCGGCGGCAAGGTCATCGCTCTCTACCCCGAGGGCACCCGCTCGCCCGACGAGTTCGTGCACCGTGGTCGCACCGGTGTCGCACGGCTCGCCCTGGAGACCGGAGCGCCGGTCGTCGCGGTCGGGCTGCTCGGGACGACCAAGGTCCAGCCCGTCGGGGCCAGGCTGCTCCGCCCCTTCAGGCCCGTCGAGGTCAGGTTCGGTGAGCCCCGGTGGCTCACCTCCGAGGACGTGGCAGCTGCCGGGGACGAGCACAGGGCGCTGCGCGCCTTCACCGACGCGCTGATGGCCGAGATCACCGAGCTCTCCGAGAGGCCCTACGTCGACGAGTACATCGTCAAGAACGCCGACTCCTCGTAGCGACGGGTCTCCTCGTAGCGACGGGTCCTCGAGGTCACGTCCAGCCTCGGGTCCGCTCGAGCATCGCCAGCCACCCTCCGTAGGCGGCATCGGCTGTCTCGGGATCCTGGGTCACGGCGAAGGAGGCATCGAGGCCCCATCGTCCAGAGAGCTCGTCGAGCGAGCCGAACACGCCCTCCGCCAACCCGGCGATCATGGCCGCCCCGGTGGCGGTCGACTCCAGCGTCGTGGGGCGGGCCACCGGGATGCGCGACTGGTTGGCCTGCCGCTCGAGCAGCAGGTCCATCGCTGCGGCTCCTCCGTCGGCCCGGAGTTCGGTCAGGGGCCGCCCGGCGGCGACGCCCATCGCATCGGTGATGGCGCGCACCTCGAAGGCCAGCGAGTCGACGACGGCGTTGGCCAGGTGGGCGCGGGTCGAGCCTCTGGTGATCCCTCCGAGCGCCCCGCGCGCCGTCTCGTCCCACCACGGGCTGCCCAGGCCGACGAAGGCAGGGATGAACGTCAGGCCGCCGCTGTCGGGAACCTGGCGGGCGAGCGGCTCGAGAGCGGCTGCCTCGGGGATGATCCCGAGCTCGTCGCGCAGCCATTGGACTGCGGCACCAGCGATGAACGCCGAGCCTTCGAGGGCATAGGCGAAGTCTCCGTGCGCGCCGAGATCCCAGGCCACGGTGGTGAGGAGGCCCTCGGCCACCGGTGGGCGCTGCGGTCCCATCATCGAGAGGACGAACGCACCCGTTCCGTAGGTGGCCTTGATCATGCCGGGCCAGAAGCAGCACTGCCCGAAGAGCGCCGCCTGCTGGTCGCCGAGGATCCCGCTGACCGGGACCCCCCGGAGGGAGGGGATCGAGTCATGGTCGACGAGTCCCACCCGGCCGCACGACGGAAGGACCTCGGCCAGGTGCGCGACCGGGACCCCGAAGAGGGAACAGAGTTCGTCGGACCACCCGCGCTCATCGATGTCATAGAGCAGGGTGCGTGACGCGTTCGAGGGATCGGTGACGAAGGCGCCCGAG
>JADGOD010000045.1 GCA_017883125.1 Acidimicrobiales bacterium | reverse complement strand
GAACTGGGCCATGCATCCACACACGTCTCGCCAAGAGCAGGACGACGGCCATGGCTGGCCGGCCGATGAGGGCTCCCAGTGCCAGCCCCGTGATGCCGCACCCGGACGAGAGGTCCGCATCCGAGGGGCACGATCATCACGGACTGGCCCGCGTGGATAGCCATCACGTGCCAGGCGCGGCGCTGGCCGCGGGACGAGCTCACGACCGTCCCGGTCACGATGAACGGCGGCGCCGCCCGCCCGAGGAGCCTGAGCGCTCCGGTCCCCGCCACGGCGTAGGCGTGGCCGAAGACCCCCAGAACCAACGAGGCGGTGAGGGCCACCGAAGCGAGGCCTTGTATGGCCAACATCGAACCACTACCATTAGGTTTTCAGCGATAAAGGCAAACCCATCGCGAGGTGGGGACGAAGAGTTCCGGGACCCTAGAGGTTGGCCGAGCTACCGAACGAGAGAAGAGCTGATGCCTTCCAAGTCCCGGTGGTCAGCGCTCAAGCCCAACCCCGCTGGAGGCGCAAGGCGGTCCGACAATCGAGGAACCCACGCGGGATCCCACGCCTGGCAAAACGGCGCCTTGGCGCTGATCTTGGTGGCTGTCCTCAGCGGACTCGGAGTGCTGGACGCCGCCATTCCAGCCTCTTCGTCAGGCTCCCCCAACCCGTTGACCGGCGCCACGATTACCGCCTCCGGAGCTGATCCGACGACGACCACGGGGACCCTGAGGACGAACAGCTCCTCAAGGACCGCCGGGGACGGGGGCGTCAGAGCATCTAGGTCGCTGAGGACCCCTAGGACCACGGTGCCTCCAACGACAACAACCACCAAGACCACCGTGCCTCCCACCACCACCCCAACCACGGCGCCTGTGACGTTCGGCGGGATCCAACCCGTCGGCCCGAGCGCCGGGTCCTGGGCGAGGATGATTCTCGACTCTGAGTTCAGCGGCTCTTCGCTCGACTCGCAATGGTCCACAGGGTGGTTCGGCTCTGGCATCACCCCCGGCATCAACAGTGCCGAGCAGAACTGCTACGACCCCGCCCAAGTGGGCGTGTCCGGTGGTGCACTCAACCTCACCGCGGTGGCGCGCTCCGAGAGCTGCGGTGGGGTCACCCAGCCCTACGCCTCGGGAATAGTGACCACCAACGGGAAGTTCAACTTCACCTACGGCTACATGGAGGCCCTGATCTGGATGCACGGTGCCGGTAGCATCGCCCACTGGCCGGCCTTCTGGGCCGACGGTCAGAACTGGCCCACCACTGGTGAGATCGATACCGTTGAAGGGCTCGGCGGCACCGCCTGCGCCCACTTCCACAACTCTGCCGGCGGACCAGGCGGCTGCGCCGGGGGTGGCTACGGGGGCAGCTGGCACACCTACGCCGCCGATTGGGAGCCCGGCTCTCTCACCTTCTACTACGACGGAGTCCAGATCTGGAAGGTCACCTCGGGGATCACCTCAGCCCCGATGTACCTGATCTTGAACCTGGCAGTGTCGTCGGCCGTCACCGTCCCGGCCACGATGCACGTCGACTACGTGAGGGTCTGGCAGCACTGATCACCAGCGGCACGGACCGTTGGCGAGATGCCCACCCGCCCGAGCGAGCGGATGACTCCAAGGTTGCTCTGGATCATCGGGTAGTGGCTGATCTTGAACAGGACCACGGGAACGGAACGGTCGACGTCGCCCTCGCACGCCCGCGATGGCGAGTCCGGGTCATCAAGCGTCACGGCCTTGACTCTCCTTTGCGGCGCGCAGCGAGAATGTGGACCAGCCCCATCATGCCATCGGGGATCATCGACGAAATCCTGGTGGCGCGTGGGGGCTTCTCGCCGTTGGGCGGGCAGGCATCTTGTGTAGCCCTCGCTGGGCTTGCCGGTGCAGACCAAGTTCTTGATCCGCAGGGAACGCAACGAGTTCAGCCGAAGGCTGCTCGTCCTCAGATCCTCACTAGTCCTCAACTACCATTGACTTCTTTACACGGCCAGAGGTGATTTCGCAGGACTCCAGTCACATGTCCTCACGAGAGAGGAGACGGGATGATCTTGAGCCAAGGAACTGAACGGTCCACAAACGCCTCGATCAAGAGTGAGTCCCGATGCTGCACCTCCCTTGCCGTGCGAAGTCTTCGGACTTGATCAGCGGCGATCCGTTGTGACCTCGAACCTCACGGCTCGGCACCGGCGGCATGCTCCGGCACACCTGTCGGCAGGACGACGTCGATTCCTGGTTCACGTGGTGGCGACGCTCTGGTTGACCTGCGCTGGCATCACCGTGCTGCTTCCTGCCCTGTGGCACGGCTCTGCGCTTGGTCCTTACGATCTCCTCTCCTGCTGCGGTCTCACGAAGCAGCCAGGCGTCACGCTCCACAGCCTGATGAGCTCAGACCAGATCCAACAGATGATTCCCTGGAATTCGCTCGCGTGGCAGCAGGTCCATGGCGGCCATCTCCCGCTGTGGAATCAGTTCTCCGTGCTTGGCATGCCGCTGGCCTTCAACTGGCAGTCTTCTGTCTTCAGCCTTCCCTCGATGATCAGCTACCTGGTCCCCCTCGATCTGGCATTCACTGTCTCGATCATGGCGAAGATCGTCATAGCGGGGACCGGGGTGTACGTGCTCTGCCGAGTGCTTGGCTTGGCAGCCCTTCCCAGCGTCTTCGCCGGAACGGTCTTCGAGCTATGCGGCTCATTCGCCGTGTGGTCGGGCTACCCCATCGCTACCGTCGCTGCGTGGCTTGGGTGGGTCTTCGCAGCGCTGATCATCGTCCTGCGGGGGGACCGGCGAACGGTAGGGGTCTTTCTCTTCGCCGTGGCGATTGCGATGTCCACGTACGGGGGCAATCCCGAGTGGACGATCTTCGTCTATCTCGCGGTCGCTGGTTTCACGGCAGTCGTGCTGGGCGCCCGGTACCTCGAGGATCGGGATTGGAGGAAGCTCACTGCTCCACTGACGAGAGCCGGCATCGGGTTCATGGGGGGAGTTGCCCTTGCGGCCCCGCTCCTGCTTCCCGGCGCCGAGGTGGCCTCGCACTCGGCTCGCCTTAGCTCGGTGCATGCCGGCGGCCTCCCGCGCGCAGAGCTGTTGAACTTCGTGTTCTCGAGCTATTTTGGAACCCCCGTCGCCGGAAGTCAGATGATCGGGTTCACGAACTACTACTCCGCAGCGGCGTACGTCGGCCCGGTCGTCCTTGCGTTGGCTGCCCTCGCGGTGATCGCACTGTGGAGACGGCCGGAGATCATCGGGATCTCGGTCGTGGTCCTTGCCTTCGGGGCTGCGATCTACCTGACTCCACTCACGTCTTTCCTTGATTCGGTGCCGGTGGTCCAGTCGTTCATGTGGAGCAGGTCGCTCCCACTCGTCTGCTTCGGGTTGGCCGTGCTCGCTGCGGTTGGCTTAGATCATCTCCTCAAGAATCAGAGCGACAGGAAGGCCCGTCACCAGTTCGGAGGACTCCTTGCTCTTGCCGCAGGAGGGCTCATGGTCGTCGGGGTGAGCTTCGCGCTCAACCGCAAGGGGCTCAATCCTCAGGCCGTGCACATTCGGGCGTGGAGCTTCGCCTGGCCGACGGTGATTCTCCTTGTGGGAATCGCTTTGTTCGTTGCTCTTCTTGCCGAGGGACGTCATGGCGTGGAGCGAAGGCCCAGGAAGCTGGTTCAGGGAGCGACCCTTGGGCTCATCATCGTCCAGACAGGATTCCTGGTGGGTTCCGGGGCGATCCTCTGGTCATCGACGCCGACGCCGATCCCGGTTGATCCCGCGGTGCAGGCTCTTCGACAGGCAGTGGGAGCAGATCTGGTCGGCGTTGAGTCCTGCCCCACTGTCGACAACTTCTCGAGCGAGGGGATCCTGCCCGAGATGAACGTCGCCTACGGCGTCCACCAGTTCACGTTGTATGACTCGATGATCCCCGCGAAGTACTACTCGTCCTGGAGGCGGGTCAGCGGGATCAACGACCCGGTGGCGGAGATCGGGCTCTTCTGTCCGGCGGTCTCAACGACAGAGATAGCTCGGACCTTCGGGGTCTCATTCGTCCTCGCTGCTCGGGGATCACCGGGTCCACCGGGGGCCACGATGGTCAGGGACGTCGGAGACGAGACGCTCTACTCCATTCCCGGTTCGAGCCGAGCAACGGTGGTTCCCGCGACCAAGAGGGCGACGGCACCTGGTCTGGATCTCGAGCGGCCAGTCGCCATGGCATCGACGGGACCCAGCTCCTACTCCGTGGCCCTGGACACCGGGACACGGGTAGATGTGCACCTGCGGATCACCGATGAACCTGGCTGGTCTGCTTCGCTCGACGGCCGACCGGTTCAGTTACGCCAGTGGAACGGCGTGATGCTCCAGGCCGAGGTACCGCCGGGTCGACACACGCTCGTGCTCCGGTACTGGCCGAGGACCTTCACGTACGGGATCACACTCGCCGCCGCTTCGATCCTCTTCTTCACGCTCGCAATTGGCGCACAGATGTGGCTGGCTCGACGAAGGATCACCGCCAGCAGCGGGATCGACGCCGACACGCTGCCCGGCGAGCACACGCAAGATGCCCAATGAGTCGCTGAGCGTCTCGGCACGTCGCGATCGCAGGAACCCCGTCTCCCGTCGTGGAGAAGCGCACTCACCGGCGGCGAACGGCAGATCCCGAGAAGGGTGACGGCACCCACCTCGCGGCGACGAGACCTCGTCCTACGATGAGTCGTGTGGAGCGCGGACCTCTTCCCCAGACGGAGTATGAGTCGATCTACGCCAAGGTGCCCCGCCTCACCGTTGAGCTGGTCATCGTGTCTCCTCGAGGCGTGCTCCTCAGCCTTCGCCAGGATGGGCCGTGCAGCGGACTCTGGAACCTTCCAGGAGGCACCGTCCGATACGGAGAGCCGCTGATCGACGCTGTTGAACGGATCGCACGAGACGAGCTCGCCCTCGAGGTCTCGGTCCAAGACCTGCTCGGGTACATCGAGTACCCGAGCCACCTTGCCCAGCAGATCGACTGGCCGGTCGGCATCGCCTTCAGGTGCCACCTCCGAGCTCCCAGCCAGGACCTCGGCGATGTGGAATCGGAGCACATCGGGTGGTTCACTGAGCTGCCGACGGCCATCCACGACGAGCAGCGAGACTTCCTCAGGTCCCGGGACCTCGCCGGCTGAAGGGCCCAGCGAGGGCCGCCGCTGTCCGCGGCGACACCGTCCCACGACGGCGGGAGGTGATCACGAGCCCCAGGCGGGAATTCGACGCGCATGGCCAACACGTTGTGAACCGGGGGTGGATCGAGGCTCGCTGGTAGTGTCGTCATCCTGCCGTTATGAGTGATCCGACCCTTCACACGCGCCACGATGTGAGCGCGTCATCGAGCTCGCCGCAGCCTGAGGAACGCGCCACCTGGACGTGGATCCTCCTCGCTCTCGCCGCCTTCCCAGCGGTCTTCTTCTCCCAGGCCACGTGGATCGCCGCTGACACCAAGGCCTACCTCTACATCGATCCTGGACGACTCCTCTCGAGCGCCCAGTCGATGTGGAACCCCGACGTCGGCATGGGGACCGTCACCCACCAGAACATCGGATACCTCTTCCCGATGGGGCCCTACTACTGGCTCATCCATGCGGTCGGGATCCCGATGTGGGTCGGCCAGCGGATCTGGCTGGGCGGTCTGTTCCTCGTGGCCGGCGGTGGGGTCCTCTTCGTCAGCCGTCTGCTCAAGATCAACGCCGCCGGGCGCTTCGCCGGCGCAATGCTCTACATGCTCTCGCCGTTCGTCCTCGACTACATCAGTCGATCGACCGCTCTGTTGATGCCCTGGGCGGGGTTCGGCTGGATGCTCGGGTTCACGATCCTCGCCCTGCGAACCCGACAGTGGCGATACCCCGCGCTCTTCGCCCTCGTCGTGGCCGCTGTCGGAGGAGTCAACGCGACCTCGATCCTCTTCGTGGGGATCGCTCCGGTCATCTGGATCTTCTACGCCGCCGCCCTCCGGGAGTGCACCTGGCGGACCGCGTGGCAGGCGATCTGGCGCATCGGTGCGTTGAGCGCGCTCGTGTCGCTCTGGTGGGCCGGAGGGCTGTGGGCCGAGGGGGCCTACGGGCTGAACGTCCTGCGGTTCACCGAGACGATCCCCACCGTGGTGATGACCTCCTCGTCTGCCGAGGTCTTCCGAGGCTTGGGGTACTGGTACTTCTACGGTTGGGACAAGATCCAGCCCTGGACGCTGACGGCCGAGGGCTTCGTCGTCCACGCCATCCCGATCCTCATCAGCTTCTCGGTCCCTGCTCTGGCGCTCCTCACCGGGTTCGTCGCCCGCTGGCGGTATCGGGCCTTCGCCGTCACCATGATCGCCGTCGGCGTCATCTTCGCCGTGAGCGCCTACCCCCTCGACCACCCGACCCCGTTCGGAACGCTCCTGAAGACCGCTGGCGAGCAGTCGACCGTGGGCTTGGCCATGCGCTCGACCAACCGGGTGATGCCTCTCGTCATCCTCGGCCTGGCGCTCCTCCTCGGCTCTGGGATCACCGCACTGAGCAACGTGCGCAACTGGTACGGCATCGCCGTCTCGGCCCTGGCGTCCCTCCTCGCCATGGCGAACCTCGCTCCGCTCTACCAGGGCAACCTCATCGCCTCCAACCTCAAGTTCCCCAACAACCTCCCCACCTACGTGACGAACACGGCCGGCTACCTGAACGCGCAAGGTCCCTCCACGCGCGTGCTGGGTCTTCCCGGCGTCGACTTCGGGTACTACCGCTGGGGGGTCACGATGGACCAGGTCTGGCAGGGGCTCTTGACCCGCCCGTGGGTGAGCCGCCAGTCCGTCCCCTCTGGTGAGCCAGCGAGCGCCAATCTCGTCCGCGCCCTTGACACATCGATCCAGGATGGGCTCTTCGACCCCTCGACGGTGGCGCCGCTGGCACAGCTCATGAGCGCTGGTGACGTGCTCCTCCAGAGCGACCTGCAGTACGAGCGCTATGCCGGCACCCACCCTCAGCCCCTCTTCGATCTCTTCCAGCCGACGCCGGCCGGGCTCGGGGGCCCGAAGACCTTCGGACCGGCCGTCGGCGCCGAGACCCTCATCGGCCCGATCTACGACGAAGCTCAGCTGGGGGTCGCGACAAGCGCACCGAAGCCCCCCTCTCTCGCCGTCTACCCCGTCGCCAACCCACGCGCCCAGATCCGCAGCGAAGCCACCACGGCCCCCGTGCTCATCGCCGGCGACGGTGAAGGACTCCTCGAGTCGACCGCCTTCGGCCTGATCTCCAACAAGAACGTCTTGTTCTACTCCGGATCGCTCCTTACGAAGAAGACGTTTGCCAGAGCGACCTCTCCCGGAACCGCATACGTCGTCACCGATTCGAACGCCAAGCGCCTTGACGCCTTCGGGACCCTCTCGGAGAACTACGGGTACGTCCAGACGGCGACCGACACCCCGCTCAAGATCAACCCCTCGGAACAGGCGCTCGGCATGTTCCCCGGTGCAGGCACAGCCACACAGACGATCGCGCTCCTCGGGGGAGCGAAGTCGATCTCCGCGACGTCCTACGGGTACCCGACGGCCAACTTCCCCGAGAACCAGCCCTTCAACGCCTTCGACGGCAACTCCAACACGGCGTGGGAGGCGGGCGGCGTCACCTCACCGCTGAACGAGAAGCTCCGCATCACCCTCCTCCACCCGGTGACCACCGACCACATCCGCTTCCTCCAGCCACAGACGGGTCCGACCAACCGCAAGATCACGACCGTCAACCTCACCTTCGACGGGACCCACACCATCTCGGTCGCACTCGACAGATCCTCGTCCTCGCTTCCCGGCCAGACCGTCACCTTCTCGCCGAGGAGGTTCACGACGCTCACCATCACCATCACCGGGGCCACGGGGAGCACGATCTTCCAGTCGAACCTCAGCGCGGTCGGATTCGCCGAGGTCGCCATCGGTGGCGTGGCGCCAGCGACCGAGTCACTTCGCCTTCCGACCGACCTGTTGACCAAGGCCGGGGCATCGTCGGCTTCGCACCCATTGGCGATCTTGACGCACCGGCTCCGATCCAACGGCCTCTACCCGAGGACCGATCCGGAGCTCTCGATGCGCCGAACGATCATCCTGCCCACCGCCCGCCAGTTCACGGTCGGCTCCAAGGTCCGAGTGGCCGACTCGATCTCCGATGCCGCCCTCAACATCCTCGTCGGGCGGACGACATCGACGACGATTCCCGCCGCTCAGGGGACCGGGGCCGTGCCCATCGTGCAGACGGCTTCCTCGTCTCGTCTCGCTGGAGACCTGAACGCATCGTCGTGGGCTGCCAACGACAACAACCCTGAGACCGCCTGGCAGTCAGCGTTCACCGATTCGACCGGTCAGTGGATCAGCACCACGCTGGCCTCACCGATCACGCTCGACCACCTCGGCCTACGCATCGTCAACGACGGTGGCCACGCCGTCCCGACCTCGGTCACCGTCTCCGCCGGTGGCGTCGATCGGACGGTGGCGCTCCCTGCACTCTCCCTGGGTCGTGATCGGCCCCAAGGTGCCACCACCCTCGTCCCCCTCTCCTTCGCACCGATCACCGGCTCGACGGTCCGCCTCACCATCAACAGCGTCAAGACCCTCACCGACCCTGAGATCGGCAAGAACGGCGGCCTTCCCTCACCGATCGGCATCGCGGAGCTGGGGATCCCGGGGATCGTCGAACCGGCGACGCCTCCGACGCTGGCACCTTCGTGTCGCACCGACCTCGTGGCGGTCAACGGCCAGCCCCTGGGCCTCTCGGTGAGCGGGACCACCTCGGATGCTCTCGACAGCAGGGCACTGGCGGCCACCGCCTGCGGGACACCTTCGTCCACGGTCATGCTGGATGCCGGGACGAACCTGATCACCACGGCCGAGGGGCTCTCCACCCAGTGGAACGTCGATGAGCTCGGACTGCTCTCTGCACCCGACACTGCTCCAACGGTCG
>JADGOD010000044.1 GCA_017883125.1 Acidimicrobiales bacterium | reverse complement strand
CTCCCCTAGAGGTGAGGCGTCGGGGCTGCGCCAGACTCAGAGGGAGCCCTCGAGGCCGGGCACGTCGCTGGAGCGGTGCTCGAAGAGAGCCGAGCGGGCGGGATCGAGCTGGGGGAGCGTCCAGACGCCCTCGGGGGCGCTGACTTCGTTGGCCTGCTCCCGGCCCGTCCACACCAGCGCGGTCTTGCCCATCACCCCGATGAGCTGGCGGCTGACGCCTTCGGCCAGCGCCTCGCAGCGTCCGATGCCCCGACCCGCCCCCGTGACGATGGCCACCTCGACGTCGAGCAGCCCGTGGCGCTAGCTGTACCCGGCTGAGCCGATGGCGCTGATGGCGTGGACCCCGCCGTCGACGTGGACGATCTCGCCGGTGGTGGCGGGGAACAGATCGCTGAGGAGGGCCACGGTCGCCGAGGCCACAGGTCCTGCATCGGTGACGTCCCACCCGAGCGGGGCGCTGGCGGCCCAGTTGTCCTCGAAGGTCGAGAAGCCCGGGATCGACTTGGCCGCCATCGTCCGGATCGGTCCGGCCGCCACGAGGTTGCAGCGGATGTTCTTCGAGCCGAGGTCGCGTGCGAGGTAGCGCGAGAGCGACTCGAGCGAGGCCTTGACCACGCCCATCCAGTCGTAGAGCGGCCATGCCACCGAGGCGTCGAAGTCGAGCCCCACCACGGAGGCCGACCCCGACGCCTCGAGGAGGGGGAGGAACGAGCGGCAGAGCGCAGCGAGCGAGTACGACGAGATCTGGAAGGCGGTGGCCGCGTCGGCCGAGGAGGCGGTGAGCATCCCGCTGCCCAGGCAGTCGGCCGGTGCGAAGCCGATGGCGTGCACCAGGCCGTCGAGCTTCGGGGTGAGCGCAGCGACAGCCGCCGCCGCCGCGGCGAGCTGGTCCTCGTCGGTGACGTCCAGCTCGATGAGCTCGGGCTCGGTGGGCAGCTTCCGCAGCACCCGCCTCGTCAGCGACAGGCCGCGCCCGAAGCCCGAGGCGATGACCGTGGCCCCCTCGATCTGTGCCCTCTCGGCGATTGAGAAGGCCAACGACTGATCTGTGAGGATCCCGGTGACGAGGATGGTCTTTCCTTCAAGCAAACCCATTGGTGCACGGTACCAAGCCCTGGGTGAACGGTGCGCTGTGCGATGCTTGAGGGCATGGAACTTGGCATCATCGGTGGAACGGGACCCGCCGGCCGCGGGCTGGCCGTCCGGGCCGCAGCGGCTGGGCACAGGGTCATCATCGGCTCTCGAGACGAGGAGCGCGCGAGCGCGGTGGCGGCCGAGATCGTCGCTGCTCACCCGGATCGCACGCTGGCGATCTCCGGGGGCACGAACCAGGACGCCGCAGGTGCCGCGCTCGTCGTGATCGCCACGCCGTGGGAGGGCGCTGTCGCCACGGTGACCGCCCTGCGCAGCGACCTCGAGGGCAAGAACGTCGTCTCAATGGTCAACGCGCTCACCAAGGAAGGCCGAGAGATGCTGCCCCTCTACCCGCCCCGGGGTTCGATGGCCGGCCAGATCGCCTCGGCGCTCGGCGGTTCGCACGTGGCGGCGGCCTTCCATCACCTGCCCGCGAGCGAGATGCAGAACCTCGCCTCGGGGCTCGAGGCCGACGTGCTGGTCTGTGGAGACCACGAGGGTTCTCGTGCGGCGACCATCGAGCTGATCGACACGATCGACGGGCTCCGTGGGATCGATGCCGGCTCGCTGGCTCAGGCGTCCCCGATCGAGGCGTTCACGGCGGTGTGCATCACGATCAACATCCGACACAAGGCGCACAGCACGATCCGGCTCGCCGGCATCTGAGCAGCCGACGTGACAAGAGGATCGGAAGAGCATGGCCGTTGAGCTCTATGACACCGCACGCAGAGGGATCTTCCCGATCGAGGCCGGCCCGGTCGTCACCCTCTACAGCTGCGGCATCACGCCGTATGACTCGGCGCACCTCGGCCACGCCGCGGTCTATCTGACCTTCGACATCCTCCAGCGCCGGCTCCGAGACCTCGGGCACGAGACGCGCTGCGTGCGCAACGTCACCGACGTCGATGACGACATCCTGCGCAAGGCTCGCGAGCTCGGTGTCCACTACCTCGATCTGGCCGCCGAGCAGATCGCGGTCTTCGACACCCAGATGGCGGCACTCGGCCTTCTTCCCGTCTACTCCGAGCCCCGTGCCACCTCGGCGATCTCCGAGATCCTCTCGCTGATCGGCGACACCCTCGAGCGCGGCCGTGCGTATCAGGCAGGCGGGGCCGTCTACTTCGACGTCTCATCGTTCGAGCGCTTCGGCGAGGTGAGCCACTACGGCCGTGACGAGATGCTCTCGCTCGCGGCGGAGCACGGCGGCAAGATCGACGACCCGTTCAAGCGAGACCCTCTTGACTTCGTGCTGTGGCAGCCCTCGCTGCCCGATGAGCCTGCGTGGGAGTCTCGCTGGGGCCCGGGCCGGCCCGGGTGGCACGTCGAGTGCTCGGCGCTCGCCCTGCGTGAGCTGGGGGAGACGATCGACGTCCACGGGGGAGGCCGCGACCTGGTCTTCCCTCATCACGAGTGCGAGACCGCCCAGAGCGAGTCGGTGACCGGTCGGCCCTTCGTCCGGCACTGGCTCCACGTCGGCCTGGTCGGTCTCGACGGCACCAAGATGTCGAAGTCTCTCGGGAACCTCGTCTTCGTGAGCGACTTGCTCGGGCGCACCGACGCCGCAGCAGCGCGCCTCGCTCTGCTCGATCACCACTACCGTTTCGATTGGGAGTGGACGGACTCCGATCTCGATCGAGCCATCGATCGGGTCGAGCGCTGGCGCCGGGGGTCCAAGGGCGACGGCACCGCCGGGCTCACCGAGACGCGAGCGGCCCTCGATGCCGACCTCGACACCCCTGGAGCCCTCGAAGCCCTCGATGAAGCGGCGCTCAAGGGATTCCGCGTCACGGCGGGGGCCGAGCTCCTCGGTATTAGCCTCTGATGGCAACGACGAGAGTTCCGAGCGACGAAGGGAAGCAGATGTCCGCCGAGGTAATGGTCCGATTGCCTGACGGCTCCGTGCGCTCTCTCCCAGGTGGATCCACCGGCCGCGATCTCGCCGAGTCGATCGGGCGGCGTCTCGCCAAGGACGCACTGGCCGTCCGGGTCGACGGCCGCGAGGCGGACCTCTCCGAGGCCCTGCCCGACGGGTCGCTCGTCGAGATCCTCACCCCCACGTCTCCCGCCGGACGCGAGATCCTGCGCCACTCGACGGCCCACGTGCTGGCCCAGGCGGTCGTGCGCCTCTGGCCCGGCGCTCACTACGCCATCGGTCCGGTCATCGATGATGGCTTCTACTACGACTTCGAGCTCCCCGACGGGGCCCGCTTCAGCGACGACGACCTCGGGAAGATCGAGGCGGTGATGCGGGAGATCATCAAGGAAGACCAGCCCTTCATCCGCTCGGAGCACGATATCGACGGCGGCCGTGCGCTCTTCGCCGACCAGCCCTTCAAGCTCGAGATCATCGACGCTGTCTGCTCCGGAGCCAACGAGGTCGATGCCGCACCCGACACAACCGTGGTCTCGGCGTACAAGAACTCAGAGGCGTTCACCGACCTGTGCCGCGGACCTCACGTCCCCTCGACGAGCCGGCTCGGTCACTTCAAGCTGATGCGTGTGGCGGGGGCGTACTGGCGAGGTGACGAGAAGCGCCCGCAGCTCCAGCGGATCTACGGCACCGCCTATGAGTCAAAAGAGGCCCTGGCCGAGCACCTCTTCCGGCTCGAGGAGGCCGAGCGACGCGACCACCGCAAGCTCGGCACCCAGCTCGACCTGTTCAGCTTCCCCGAGGAGCTCGGCTCGGGCCTGGCTGTCTTCCACCCCAAGGGCGGCACCATCCGGCGCCTCATGGAGGACTACTCCCGCAAGCGTCACGTCGAAGCCGGCTACGAGTTCGTCTATACCCCGCACGTCACCAAGGCCGAGCTCTTCGAGACCTCCGGTCACCTGGAGTGGTTCGCCGACGGCATGTATCCGCCGATGGAGCTCGACGACGGCCAGCAGTACTACCTCAAGCCCATGAACTGCCCGTTCCACATCTTGATCTTCCGCTCCCGCCAGCGGTCGTATCGAGAGCTGCCAGTGCGGTTCTTCGAGCTCGGCACCGTCTACCGTTACGAGAAGTCGGGCGTGGTCCACGGGCTGACCAGGGTCCGGGGCATGACCCAGGACGACGCGCACATCTTCTGCACGGCCGAGCAGATGGAGTCCGAGCTGACGTCGCTGCTCGGGTTCGTGCTCGACCTCCTGCGCGAGTTCGGCCTCGACGACTTCTACCTCGAGCTGTCGACGAAGCCCGAGGCCAAGGCGGTCGGAACCGATGAGGAGTGGGAGGTCGCCACCTCCACCCTGCGCTCCGTAGCCGAGGCCGGCTCCCTCGAGCTGGTCATGGACGAAGGCGGCGGCGCCTTCTACGGACCCAAGATCTCGGTCCAGGCCCGGGACGCCATCGGCCGGACACATCAGATGTCGACCATCCAGCTCGACTTCCAGCTGCCCCAGCGATTCGGCATCGACTACGTCGGCTCCGACAACAGCCGCCACCGGCCGATCATGATCCACCGAGCCCTGTTCGGCTCCGTCGAGCGGTTCATGGCCATCCTCATCGAGCACTACGCCGGCAACCTGCCCACGTGGCTCAGTCCTGAGCAGGTGCGCATCGTCCCGGTCCGAGATGCCCATGAGGAGTACGCCTATGAGGTGCTTGGGGGCCTGAGCCACGATGGCGTGCGCTGCTCGGTCGACGGTGCGTCCGAGCCGCTGGGCGCACGGATCCGCAAGGCGAAGATGGAGAAGATCCCCTACATCCTCGTGGTGGGGGACTCCGACGTGGACGCTCGCACCATCGGGGTCAACCGACGCAGCTCAGAGCACCCCGAGCGGGACGTCCCACTCGAGAAGTTCCGCGTGACGCTGGCGGCAGAGATCGAGAGTCGAACCGCCCCAGAGGGCGTGGTCACCCCGTAATGGCCCTCGAGAGGCTCTGGGCCGCATGGCGCTCGGAGTACGTCGGTGAGGTCACTGCGGCGAACCGCTCCGGGGAGCCGCACGACTGCGTCTTCTGCGCGCTCATCGCCGAGGGCCCCTCCGAGCAGAGCGGTGTGGTGGCGCTCGACGAGCACGCGTGCTGCCTGCTGAACGCGTACCCCTACGGCAGCGGCCACCTTCTCATCCTCCCGCTTCGGCACACCGCCGCGCTGGGCGACCTCTCGGCAACCGAGGCCCAAGGGCTCTGGGCGATGACCCTCACGGCCGTCGGCGCCGTCGAGACCGCCTACGGGGCCGATGGGATCAACCTCGGGGCGAACCTCGGTCAAGCGGCCGGAGCCGGGATCCCTGCCCACCTCCATCTGCATGTCCTGCCCCGCTGGCAGGGGGACACGAACTTCATGACATCGATCGCCGAGACCCGGGTGCTCCCCGAATCTCTGCCGGAGACGTGGCGTCGGGTGAGCGCTGCGTGGGGCGCCTGATCGCTCATCGCTGAAGGGGAGAATCCGGGGTTCTCGGCTACCGGGTGGTATCCTTAGACTCCAGATCGCCGAAGTCCAACCTGGGATTCAAGAGTGGTTCCCACGGAGCGGACCATGCGGCGGAGCGCCACACGCAGTCGACTCGGCGCAGGAGGATCAGATGTTTGACGGCCGCTGGCGAAGTGCGGTGGATGCCAAGACCGAACCGGTCGGTTCGTGGTTGCAGCGACATGGCATCACCGCTGACGTCCTGACCGCCACCGGTCTCGTCACCGCGACGGCCACTGCCGTCGCGGTCGCCACCGGTCACTTCTACCTCGCCGTGGTCCTCCTGACGCTGACCGGAGCGCACGATCTCTTCGACGGCCCCGTCGCCAAGGCGGCCGGCACGAGCTCTGTGCGCGGTGCGTTCTTCGACTCGGTGACCGACCGGGTGGCCGACGCCGTCCTGATGGGCGGTGTCGCCTGGTATCTGATCGATCAGAACGAGGGGCATCTGATCCTGCTCCCCCTGGCCATCTTGGGTGTGACGTCGATCGTCTCGTACCAGCGCGCCAAGGCCGAGGCGCTGGGACTTGCCGCTCGCGGAGGCTTGATGGAGCGAGCGGAGCGGATGATCCTGCTGGGCTTGGGCTTCCTCTTCTCGGCGCTGCTCATCCCGATCCTCTGGGTCTTGCTGGCGCTCACCACGGCGACGGCGATAGGCCGCTTCGTGAAGGTGTGGCAGGCGGCGACCGCCGTGTCCCCCGAGGCTGTTGCCGCTCGCCGAGCTGCCCAAGCGGACTCGCGCTGGCGAGAGTGGCGGGAGCGGACGACGACCGAGTGGCGTCCTGGATCGTCGATGGGGCGCTGGCGTGCTCGTCGGACCGAGTCGATATCGACCCGATCGGGTCGGAGCCGGCGGAGCCGGCCTCGTCAGGGCCGACACCCCGCAACGCGCCCCTAGGCGAGAGCGTCCAGCGTGAGCAATGGGGCGGACCGCCGCCGGTTCCTTCTCTGGAAGACCCTCGGCACGCTGCTCGAGCGGCTGCCCGTCACCTTCGCCGTCCGGGTCGCGGAGATCTTCGGCTGGTCAGTGGCGTGGCGCAGCACCCTGACACGTGACACGGTCCGCCAGAACATCCGCCAGATCGTCGAGCACGGAACCGATGCTCGCATCGACGACAGGGTGCTCTCGCGCTGGGTGCGGCGCTCCTACGCCAGCTACGCCCGCTACTGGGCCGAGGGTGCGACCCTCCCGGGAGCGACACCGGCCCTCATCGGGTCGCGCATCAAGTTCATCGAGGGCGAGGATCACCTGCGCCAGGCGATGGAGCACGGCAAGGGCGTGATCGTGGCGCTGCCGCACATCGGGAGCTGGGATTGGGGCGGTGCGGTCGTCGCCCAGATCGGCTTCCCCATGACGGCGGTCGCCGAGCGGCTCGAGCCCCCTGAGCTCTTCGAGTGGTTCGTGACCAAGCGCGAATCGATCGGTCTCCTCATCGAGCCGCTTGACGCCGGGGCCGGCAAGAGGCTGGTGCGGACCCTGAGCAGCGGCGGGCTCGTCGGCCTGCTGTGCGACCGGGACCTGATGGGCGACGGCATCGAGGTCACGCTGCTGGACCGGCGGGCGAGGATGCCGGCGGGCCCGGCCACCTTGGCCCTGCGCACCGAGGCCACGCTGTTGACCGGGGTCATCTACAGCGGACCGGGTGACCAGCACTCGATCTACATCTCCGCGCCGCTCTCGACGGCCCGGGAGGGACGTCTCCGAGACGACGTGAACCGGGTCTCCCAGGCGATCGCCGACGAACTGAGCGGGTTCATCCGCCGCTCGCCCGAGCAGTGGCATGTGTTCTCGGACCCCTTCTCTCAAGACGCCCCGACCCCGTGAGCGATCCGAGACTCCTCTTCGTCTCTCCCTACGACCTGTCGCTTCCGGGCGGGGTCCAGGGCCAGGTGCGCGCCATGGCCCTCGAGATGCAGCGCCGGGGCCGCACGGTGGCCGTCGGGGCTCCGGGGTCCGACGTCGACGCCGAGCTCCGAGATGCCGGGATCGAGGTGATCGCCGGTGGTCACGTCACCAGGTTCCCGTCCAACGGCTCGGTGGCCCCGGTGACGCTCTCGCTGCGTGCAGCACGGAGGCTGGCGAGCTGGGCCGAGGAGAACGGCCCGGTGGTCGCTCACCTTCACGAGCCCGTCACCCCGGTGATGGGATGGTCGCTCCTCCGGCGGCATCGTGGCGGCCTCGTGGCCACCTTCCACCGATCGGGTGTCGACCCCCTCTACCGGCTGACCGGACCCGTCCTGGCTCGCCTCATCCGTCGTGTCGACGCAAGCGCCGCGGTCTCAGAGGCAGCCGCCCACACGGCCAAGGCGACGCTCGGCATCTCGCCCGAGGTGCTCTTCAACGGAATCGACGTCGAGGCCGCGCAACGCTCAGATCCGTGGCCGACGAGGGGCCCCACGGTGCTCTTCCTCGGCCGAGACGAGCCGCGCAAGGGCCGACAGGTCCTCCTCGATGCCGCAGCACGGCTCCCCGAGGACGTCACCATCTGGCTGACCGGCTCTCCGCCCGAGGGCCTCTCGGGATCCGGTGCTCGTCTCGAGTGGCTGGGCGTCATCGGGGAGGAGGAGAAGCGCCGCCGGCTCTGTGCCGCAGACGTCCTCTGCGCCCCCTCCCTCGGTGGCGAGTCGTTCGGGATGGTCCTGCTCGAGGCGCTGGCCGCGTCGACGGCCGTGGTGGCCTCCGACATCGACGGGTACCGCCAGGCCCTCGGGGGGCACGGCCAGCTCGTGGAGCCCGGTGACCCGGCCCAGCTCGCCGAGGCGCTGGTGCGGCAGCTCGAGCGCGCACCGACCGAATCGAGGGCTGAAGGTCTGGTCTACGCCCGCCGATGGTCGATGGCCGCCCTGATGGATCGCTACGAGGCCCTCTACGAGCACGCGTCCTCGTCCGGGCGAAGCCGGTGGCGAGGCTAGCGTGACCGCTATGTCCGCTCAGAAGAACCGTCGGCCCTCGTCGACCCAGACCCGACGCCCACCGGAGCGAACCGTCCCAGGTGTCGAGGTCCACGCCGAGGCCAACGGCCCACTGGCGGGTCTTGACGCCGAGCGGCGGCGGAACCGGCGGTGGCCCCTGGCCGCCTCGGTCGTCAGCGGCATTGTCGTCGGAGTCATCTTCTCGGTCATCGGAATCCCCCTGAGCATCGGGATCGGGATCGCCGTCGGAGTCCTCACCGCCGTCCTGGCCGGGTTCATGGTCCGTCGCGGAGCGCCAGCCGCCACCGTGCGGAACATCGGGGCCGCCCCGGTCGAGCCCGGCGCCCTGCCCCGAGTCGAGACGCTCCTCGTCGGTCTGAGCGCCACGATGGGCGTGGCAACACCGGCGATCGGGGTCCTCGTCGACGAGGTCCCCAACGCCTGCGTCATCGGGACCCGTGCCACCCCGACGGTGGTGGTCACCACAGGGCTCGTGAACGCCCTGAGCGTGGTCGAGCTCGAGGGCGTCCTCTCTCATCTCCTGGCCCAGCAGCGGCTCGAAGCCGTCGAGCGGGGGACGTTCGGCGCTGGCCTCGCCTTGCTTCTCGGTGGGATCGGTCGGCGGGGGAGCCTCGCCCACCGCCTCACTGGCACCGGGCGGCTGTACCGGGCCGACGAGCTCGCTGCGCTGACGGTCCGCTACCCCCTGGGTCTGGCTGCTGCGCTCCGGAAGATGGAGCAGGCGGCCCTTCCGGAGAAGGGCTCGCTCTTCGCCTCCCCGGTCTACGCCACGATCCGGTGGCTGTTCGTCGACCCCTCAATCGCCCGTCGGGCGAAGACCGACGAGATCGGCGACATCGACGCGACCGGCGTGCGCCGCCACGTCCTCGAAGAGCGCTAGGGATCTGCTCGTTCGGAGCACCGGTAAGATTGAGCCGTGACCAACACACCTGACTCCGACCAGATCCGTTCGAGAGGCACGTTCCGCGTGAAGCGCGGACTGGCCGACATGCTGCGTGGCGGCGTGATCATGGACGTCGTCGACGCGGCACAGGCCAAGATCGCCGAGGACGCCGGTGCGGTGGCCGTGATGGCACTTGAGCGGGTTCCGGCGGACATCCGTCGTGACGGCGGCGTGGCCCGGATGAGCGACCCCGAGCTGATCGAGGGCATCCAGGAGACGGTGACGATCCCGGTGATGGCCAAGGCCCGGATCGGGCACTTCGCCGAGGCCCAGATCCTCGCCTCCCTTGAGGTCGACTACATCGACGAGAGCGAGGTGCTGACCCCGGCGGACGAGGCCCATCACATCGACAAGTGGGCCTTCGACGTCCCGTTCGTCTGTGGTGCGACCAACCTCGGAGAGGCGCTGCGGCGAATCTCCGAAGGTGCGGCCATGATCCGATCGAAGGGCGAGGCCGGCACCGGCAACATCGTCGAGGCCGTCCGGCACCTGCGCTCGATCCTCGGTGACATCCGCAAGCTGACGGTCGCCGATGAGCCCGAGATCTTCACGTGGGCCAAGGAGCTCCGTGCTCCCTACGAGCTCGTGGCCGAGGTGGCCGAGACCGGAGCGCTCCCGGTTCCCCTGTTCTGCGCTGGCGGCATCGCCACGCCGGCGGATGCCTCCCTGGTCCTCCAGCTGGGCGCCCAAGCGGTCTTCGTCGGCTCGGGGATCTTCAAGAGCGAGGACCCCGCCGGTCGGGCGCGCGCCATCGTCGAGGCAACCACGCACTTCGAAGACCCAGCCCTTCTCGCCAAGGTCTCGCGAGGCCTTGGGAGCGCCATGAAGGGCCAGGAGATCGACTCGTTGGAGACCCGTCTGGCCGATCGCGGCTGGTAAGGGTGATCGTCGGAGTCCTCGCTCTCCAGGGGGACGTGGCTGAGCACGAGCGGGCGCTCGAGCGCGTCGGGGTCTCGGCGCGCCGGATCCGCGTTCCGGCTGACCTCGAGGGGATCTCGGCTCTGGTGCTCCCCGGTGGGGAGTCGACGACGATCTTGATGATGATCGACTCCTCGGATCTCCGGGCTCCCCTGACGGCGTGGATCGCCGAGGGGAGGCCAACCCTGGGCACGTGCGCAGGTCTCGTCCTCCTGGCGGATCGGGTCATCGACGGTCGATCCGATCAGGTGAGCCTCGGAGGGCTCGGCGTGACGGTCCAGCGAAACGGGTTCGGACGCCAGCGGTTCTCGTTCGAGGCTCCGGTGAGCGCCCCCACCCTGGGAGCGGACTTCGACGGCGTGTTCATCAGGGCTCCCCGCATCATCGACGTCGACGCCGGAACAGAGGTGCTCGGCTCCCTCCTCGAGGGGGACTCCGCAGAGCCAGTCCTGGTCCAGCGGGGCGCGCTGCTGGGCTGTGCCTTCCACCCTGAGCTCTCCAGAGACGATCGGCTCCACCAGCGGCTTGTCGGGCTTGTCTGAAGCCCACCGGCGAGATCGCTAGCATCGGTTCGCCAGATGCCGTCGGCGCTCGTCGTCGGCCGAGGAGGGAGTTTCGATGTCGGGTCACTCGAAGTGGGCGACGACCAAGCACCGAAAAGGTGCTCAGGACAAGGCCAGGGCGAAGCTCTTCGCCAAGCTGATCCGTCAGGTCGAGGTCGCTGCCCGAGAAGGCGGCGGCGACATCAACGCCAACGCCAACCTGCGCGCGATGTACACCAAGGCCCGGGACGCCTCTGTGCCCCTGGACACGATCGAGCGTGCCATCAAGCGGGGGACCGGTGAGCTCGAGGGCGTGCGCTACGAGGCCGTCACCTATGAGGGCTACGCCCACGGGGGGGTGGCGGTGATCGTCGAGGTGCTGACCGACAACCGGAACCGCACCGGATCCGAGATGCGCAACGTGTTCAGCCGAAACGGGGGCTCCATGGCGGAGCCCGGATCGGTGAGCTGGCAGTTCGAGCGTCGGGGCGTGCTCATCTTCCCGAAGACCAGCGACGAGGACGCGCTCTTGGAGGCGGCCCTCGAGGCAGGCGCTGACGATCTCTCCGACGCCGGGGACAGCTGGAAGATCACCTGCGGGCCCTCCGAGCTCCACGATGTCAAGGAGGCCCTTGAGGCCGCGGGGTTCACGCCGGAGTCGGCCGAGCCGTCGCTCGAGCCCACCCAGCTGGTGACGGTGACCGACGAGGCGGAGGCGAAGAACGTGCTCCGGCTCCTCGATGCCATCGACGACCTCGATGACGTCCAGGCCGTTCACGCCAACTTCGACGTCTCTGACGAGATCCTGGCCTCGTACGACGGTTGATCCGCCCCTGCCCTCCTCCCGCCCGATAACATCGAACGCATGTTCGTATTAGGGGTAGATCCGGGCCTGACCCGCTGCGGGTACGGCCTCGTGCGGCGAGG
>JADGOD010000043.1 GCA_017883125.1 Acidimicrobiales bacterium | reverse complement strand
GCTGAGGTCACCGTGAGCCCGGTGCCGGACCTCTGGGGCAGGGCGGTCATCATCACTGGTGGGCTCCTTGTGGGTGGGGGCGACCTCGCCGCAGACCGTGGAGGTCTGCGCTCAGGTTAGCGACCCTCTCTTCGGAGCAGCGGGGACCACGCCGGGCGAATCGTCCTCGCCTCGTGTGCTCCCTCCCACCACCGCCTCCAGCTGCACGGTGCTGAGGGATCCTGGACCACAGCCCATCTCGAGACGCCTGTCGAGCACCGGGCTCGGTAAGGTGCGTCTAGGTCCGGCGCATCGTGTCGTGACCCGAGAAGGGCGGTGGTTGTCGCGTGACAGGAGATCAGGCCATCTCGAACGACCTCGGAGACCGGCCTCTGGCCGTCGAGGTCCAAGGGCTGACCAAGCGGTTCGGGGACTTCACCGCCGTCGACGACGTCAGCTTCTCGGTCGCCCAGGGTGAGGTGTTCGCCTTCCTCGGTCCGAACGGCGCCGGCAAGTCGACCTGCATCAAGATGCTCTGCACGCTGGCCTCTCCGAGCTCGGGCTCCGCCAAGGTCGCCGGGCTCGACATCGTCACGAGGGCCAAGGCCGTCCGCCGCCAGATCGGCCTCGTCTTCCAGGAGCAGACCCTCGACGATCAGCTCACCGCCGAGGAGAACCTCCGGTTCCACGCCGTGCTCTATGGCGTCCCCCGCGACCAGGTCGATGCCCGGATCACCCGGGTCCTCGAGCTCGTGGCGCTCTCCGACCGGCGCAAGGCCCTCGTCTCGACGTTCTCGGGCGGGATGGCCCGGAGGCTGGAGATCGCCCGGGGCATGCTCCACACGCCCAGGGTGCTCTTCCTCGACGAGCCCACCCTGGGGCTCGACCCCCAGACCCGGGCGCTGATGTGGGAGGACGTGCTCCGGCTCCGGGACGAGGAGGGCGTGACGGTCTTCCTGACCACCCACTACATGGAGGAGGCCGAGCAGGCCGATCGGATCGCCATCATCGACCGCGGCTCGATCATCGCCCTCGACACACCCCACGCGCTCAAAGCCGCTGTCGGAGCCGACACCGTCTCGCTCGAGACATCCGACGACGCCTCGGCCCTGGCGCTGCTCGTTGCCGAGGGCTACCGAGCCGAGGCCACCGAGACCGGCATCACGGTCTTCGTCGAGGACGAGGAGGCGGCCGTCGGTCCGATCGTGGACACCCTCGGGGGGACCGTCCGAACGGTCCGGGCTCATCGCCCCACGCTCGACGACGTCTTCCTGCACTTCACGGGCCGAGAGATCCGGCAGAGCCACGGCGACGCCATCCCGATGATGGCGCGGGCGTTCGGCGCACGACGAGGCTGAGGAGGATCGATGACGGCGATCACGCAGAGCACGGCGCACCGAGAGGTCGCCGCCCGAGACACCCGGTTCAGCGACGAGCTCCGCGTCGCCGGGATGGTCTGGGAGCGCGAGCTCATCCGCTATACCCGGAACCGCACCCGGATCGTGAGCGGCCTCACCCAGCCGGTGCTGTTCCTCTTCGTCCTCGGCTACGGCATGGGCTCGCTCGTCGGCAGCACCGGCGGGTTCAACTTCCGCCAGTTCGTCTTCCCCGGGGTGGTGGCGATGAGCGTGGTGATGACGGCGATCTTCTCGGCGATCTCCATCGTCTGGGACAGGGAGTTCGGCTTCCTGCGCGAGATGCTCGTCGCTCCGGTGTCCCGGACCGCCCTGGTCCTCGGCAAGACCGCCGGAGGGGCTTCTGTCGCCGCCGTCCAGGGGACGATCATGCTGGCCCTGGCCCCCTTGGTCGGGGTCCATCTGACGCCGTTGCTCATCGTCGAGGTCATCGCCCTCGAGCTGCTCATGGCGGTGGCGATGACCACCTTCGGGGTGTTCGTGGCCAGCCGGATCCAGAAGATGGAGGCCTTCCAGGTTGTCATGCAGATGATCCTGATGCCGATGCTGTTCCTCTCCGGAGCGCTGTTCCCCCTCAGCGGCCTGCCGAGGTGGCTGATGGTCATCACGCGCCTCAACCCGCTCACCTACGCCGTCGCCCCGCTCCGACAGGTCATCTTCGCCGCCCAGAACATGTCCCCGGCCGCCCAGGCCCGCTTCGCCGCCGGAGTGACCATCAACGGCTACGTGCTGCCGATCTGGATCGACATGGTGATCGTGACGGCGTTCGCGCTGGTCTTCTTCACCCTGGCGATCTGGGGTCTCTCGCGCACCGAGTAGATCGGAGCGCCGCGTCGATCAGCGACGTGGTGACCAGCCGACTCGGTCTCGCCGCCCCCCGTGCGGGCTGCGGCGCTCCCTCCGAAGAGCCCTAGGTGACGTGACGAGACGACACCCGGTGCTCGTCAGGAGGTCCCGGCCTCCGCGAACAGCTGCGCCGCTCGCTCCCGGAGCTCGGCCTTAAGCACCTTCATGCTGGCGTTGCGCGGGAGATCGTCGACGACCTCGACCCCACGGGGCACCTTGAAGTTCGCCATCGAGCTGCGTGCGAACTCCATCACCTCGTCGGCCTCCAAGCTGGCTCCAGGCATCGGCACGACGTAGGCCACCGCCACCTCGCCATAGCGGGGGTGCATCGCTCCTACCACGGCCGCGTGCGCGATCCCTCCGTGCTGCAGGAGGATGCGCTCGACCTCGGCGGGGTAGACGTTGAACCCGCCCACGATGATCATGTCCTTCAACCGGTCGGTGATCGAGAGGAACCCTCGCTCGTTGAACCGGCCGATGTCCCCGGTGTGGAGCCACCCGTCCTCATCGATGACCTCGGCCGTGGCGGCCGGATCTTCCCAGTAGCCGCGCATCACGTTGTACCCACGCACGAGGACCTCGCCGACCTCGCCGGTCGGCACAGGGTTGCCGTCGGGACCCGCCACGATGACCTCGACGTCGTCGATCGGGCGCCCCGCCGAGTTGGCCACGTCCTCGGGATCGTCGTCCAGCGCCGAGACCGTCACCACCGAGGTCGCCTCCGTGAGCCCGTAGGCGGAGAAGACGCTCTCGAAGTTCAGCACGTCCTTGAGCTGGTGGATCAGCTCGACCGGGACGTTCGCCGCCGAGGGGCACGTGACGCGCAGCGAGCTGAGGTCGAACTCCTCTCGCCTCGGAGAGTTGATCAGGTCGGTGAACAGGGTCGGGGGGCCGAGCACGATGGTCACGTGCTCGTCTTGGATGGTCTGGAGGATCTCGTCGACATCGAAGGTGCGCTGAGGGATCGTGGTCACCCCGAACATCAGGTTGCACATCCATCCCGCCTTGTAGCCGAACGTGTGGAAGAACGGCGGGACCACGATGTAGCAGTCGCCTGCCTGGAAGGTGAACCGGTCGCCCAACCAGCCGAACACCCTCAGCGACTGGCCGTGGGTGAGCTGGACGCCCTTGGGAGCTCCGGTGGTCCCTGAGGTGAACATGATGTCGGAGAGGTCGTCAGCGGTTATCGCATCGATCGACCGGGCGACGGCCTCGTCGTCGATCTCTCTGCCGCCCGCGATGTACTCCGACCAGCTCAGCACCCCGTCGTGCCTGGTCTCCCCCAGCGAGACGACCGTCAGCGTCTCGAAGAGCTCCGGCGCGCCCGTCTTGAGCATCTCGACGTAGTCGGTGCCCAGGAAGTCCTCGATGCAGATCAGGGTCTTCGCTCCGCTCTTGGTGAGGACGTGCTCGATCTCTTGTGCCTTGAAGCGCGTGTTGAGAGGAACGAGGATGCCTCCCGCACCTTGGATCCCCATCGCCGCGATGATCCAGCTCGCCATGTTCGGCGCCCAGAGTGCGGCCCGGTCACCTGGACCGATGCCGACGGAGATCGCCGCCTTGACCGACTCGATCATTCGACGCTCGACCTCGGCGAAGGTCCAGCGGATCTCCGCGTCGACTATCGCCTCGCCATCCGGCCACGCCCGTGCTGCCTTCCGAGCGATGTTCGGGATGTTGATGAACTCCAGATCGTGCCTCATGTCGTCCTTCCGTCTACAGGCTGGGGTAGCTCAGGCCTCTCGAAAGCGCCCCGAGCGGTGCGGGGGATGGTGGGCTCGCTCAGCAGAGACCGCTGATGAGAGAGACCCCCCTCTGCATGCGAAGGGTATCAGCGGTGCCAGAGATTCCACCGAACCGATATCGGTGGAATCCCGGTCACTCGGACCAGAGGCTTCGCCCGCAGGGAGTGGCCACGGCGACCGCTCTCCTGGGTAGCGGCACTCCTCCCGGGCGTCGGGTCAGACCAGGAGATATTGTGCGCCCACATCGATCAATGGGGGTGAGTCATGAATCTGGAGAACGGCTTGATGCTGGTGTTGTCGAACCCGACCGCGGGAGACGACGACGAGTTCAACGAGTGGTACGACTCGACGCACGTGCCTGAGGTCTTGTCCGTCCCGGGCGTCGTGACCGCCAAGCGCTACGACCTCGCCCCCATCGAGACCCCTGAGGTCGAGGGGATGGAGGCACCGGCGCCACCGGCGCACCGCTACCTAGCCGTCTACGAGCTCGACCGCGACGGCAACGAGGTGATGGGCGACCTGGTCGGACGGATCCTCTCGGGGGAGATGACGATGAGCGAGACGCTCGACATGTCGACGGTCGGGCTCTCGGTGTGGCGGCCGCGGCCTTAGCCGCACTGGCTGATCAGCCAAGAGGACCATCGGCTCGGAGTGCACCGATCAGTGCCACGCGCAGGTGCCTGCGCCCGGAACAGGACAACGAGGAGAGCGAACCATGGCCAGGCTTGACGGCAAGGTGGCGTTCATCACAGGCGCAGGACGGGGTCAGGGCCGCGCCCACGCGGTGAAGCTGGCCAGCGAGGGCGCCGACATCATCGCCCTCGACATCTGCGCCGACATCGAGACGATGGACTACTCGAACGCAACCCCGGCCGAGCTGGCCGAGACCGTGGCGCTGGTCGAGGCCGAAGGTCGGCGGATCGTCGCCACCGTCGCCGACGTGCGCGACTTCGATGCTGTCTGCGCTGGGTTCCAGGCGGGCTTCGACCAGCTCGGCAGGATCGACATCGTCATCGCCAATGCGGGGATCTTGAAGCTCTCTGTAGAGGTCGACCCGATCGCCGAGTGGCGGGACATCATCGACGTGAACCTGACCGGCGTCTTCCACACGGTCCGGGCGGCGATTCCCTCCCTCATCGAAGGCGGGCGAGGCGGATCGATCGTGATCACGAGCTCGACCGCCGGCATCAGGGGCAAGAAGACGCACCACCGGGCCGGTGGCCAGGCGTACTACGCGTCCAAGCGGGGTCTGGTCGGCCTCATGGAGGTCCTCGCCCTGGATCTCGCACCGCACATGATCCGGGTGAACTCGATCCACCCGGCCGGGGTGGCCACCGACATGATCATGAACGCCTCGATGCTGGCGATGATCGAATCGGAAGACCCCGCCCTCCAGAACCTGAGCAATGCGCTGCCCATCGACGTCTTGATGCCCGAGGACATCGCCAACGCCGTGGCCTGGCTCGTCTCTGACGAGGCCCACTTCATGACGGGGGTCTCCCTCCCGCTGGATGCCGGCTTCACGATCCTCTGACCTCTTTGCGCGCCGGGAGAGAGCGCTTGGCGTGCCCGGGATCTCGGAGCTGATCAGCTCCTCTTCGTTACGGAGCGATCCATCAGCGCAGCCGGAATTCACCGAATGGCACCGGACGCTTCTCGATAAATGATGATGGCTGACACCCAGGGATCTGTTGAGAGGCACGACCCCTGCGCTGCTCACCGCGGCAGAGGGAGCTGAGCTCACGCAGGTCAGAGCTGGTCTCGCTGATCCCCATTTATCAGATCCTCCGAAGCTGATGGACTCCATTGTGAGGAGAGGACCAACACGATGCACTGCTCAGACCCACAGGGCCCGCCGAGCCATTTCACTGTGGTGCCGCCCGGTGATTAGTGCTAAAGAATGGTGCATCGCCTTGGGTCATCTGATCCTCGGCGTACGATACGGAAGGAAACGCGCCGTGCGGGCAGTTCGCCCGTCGGCCGCAAGGGGGGGGGGTGCGTCATGTTGACTGGTCAAAGCGCAATGACGGGAATCGCATCGATCGTCGGACTCGTTGTCGCCGTGATGGGCGTGATCGGCGTCTCGATCTTCATCGGGTCGCTCGTCATCATCGTCGTGGCTAATCGGGCTGATCCAGATCCGAGCGGGCACAGGCCACAGGCGGTCTACTTCTTCGCCGTCTCCCTGGTGACCCTCCTGATCTCGATCTTCGCCTCCGCAGCGGTCGTCTCGGCGATCCTTTCGATCATCGGCAGCCATCCGAGCTCGACGAACAACGCATCGGCGCGCGTCATCGTCCTCGGTGGGGCGATCACGCTGATCGCGGTGGGGCTGCTCGTCTCTCACCTTCGTCGAGGCATCGAGCTGGCTCGCGCCGGATCTGAGGCCACCACCCCCTCGCGGCGCGTGGGGCAGAGCTACGTAGCGGCGGCGACGTTCATCGCGATCCTGGTGTTCTTGGTCAACGTCGTGATCGCCGTGTACCTGCTCTTCTCGATCGCCTCGCCGGCGGTGTTCGGCTCGC
>JADGOD010000004.1 GCA_017883125.1 Acidimicrobiales bacterium | reverse complement strand
GTGCCGGCGGGCAGGATGTGCGGGATCGCCACCGTCACCGCGTTCATCACACCGATCAGGTCGACGTCGATGGCGTCTTGGAAGTCCAGCGGGTTCGGGTCACCCATCGCCATCGGCAGGATGCCGGCGTTGGCGCAGACCGTGGTCAGCTGGCCCAGCTGGCTGACGCCCTCGGCGAGTGCCTCGCGCAGCTGGCTGCGGTCGCGCACGTCGGCCTTGATCGCCACGCACTTGTGCCCGTGGCCCTCGACCAGCGCCTTGGTCTCCATGAGGTCGTCCCAGCTCGCCATCGGGTACGGGTTCGACTCGATGTTCTCGCAGATGTCGATGGCGATGATGTCGGCGCCCTCGGATGCCTGCTTGACCGCGTGTGCCCGACCCTGTCCACGGCCAGCTCCCGTGATGAACGAGACCTTGCCCTCCATGCGTCCTGCCATTGCCCCTCCTTGGTTCCTGTGTTCTTAGATCTCTCGTTGATCTGCAGGAAGACGTTCCCGCACCGCCCCGCTTCTCCGCGGCAGGGCCTCGATCCCGGCGCTCAGCACGATGACCAGGTCCTCGATCAGCTGGTCGAGGGGGGCGGGCAGGGCCTCGGACCGCATCGCCGCCTGGTAGCGGGCGAGGGTGTGGACCGAGCTCGTCATCATGATCGTCCAGCGCTCGTCGAGGAGGTCCGTGGGGTGATCGGGGAGCAGCAGGCGCACCAGGCGCACCATCGTGTTGACCGTGCTGGTCGAGACCGAGCCCTCCAGGCCCCCGTAGCCGCCCCGCTCGATGATGTAGCGGGACAGGAAGGACAGGTAGTGGCTCCCCTCCTCGAGGTGGCAGACCAGGGAGAGGACGAAGGCGCGGACCAGGTCCGAGACCTCGGTTGGCTGGCGCTTCGCCAGCAGGTCGGCGAGCTGGTCGGCCCTGACCTGCTCACTGGTCTTTGCCCGATAGGAGGTGATCTCTCGCAGGAGCTGCTCGCGATCGCCGAAGTGGTACTGGACGGCGACGTTGTTGCGCTGCCCCGCCGCCAGACCGATGTCGCGAAGCGGGGCCGCAGAGATCCCGCGCTCGGCGAAGAGCTGCTCGGCAGACACCAGGAGCAACAGCCTGGTGGCCTCACCCCTGGAGTTGGGCCGATCGCGGCCTGTCGGACGCGGCCTCGAGGGCTCCTCGCGACCAGAGCTCGGGCGGGGCGCTCGCAGCACGCCCTCAGCCACCCTTCAGCACCATCGCCCCGCACTGGGGGTAGAGGCCGCAGGCGACGAGGCCGACTTGGGCATCGGGCACCTGGCGTGCCTCGGCCTGGCCGCGCAGCTGGACCACGGCCTCGTTCAGGAGGCTGATGGCGTGGAGCCGGCCCTCGGCCAACTGGCCGCCACCGGTGTTCACCGGGAGCGCGCCTCCTGGTCCGATCTTGTCGCCGCCTTCGACCCAGTCGCCGAACTCGCCGAGGCCGCAGAAGCCCATCGCCTCGATCCACGAGACCGTCACCTGGGTGAAGCCGTCGTAGAGCTGTGCGACGTCGACGTCCGAGGCCGTGACCGACGAGCGAGACCAGAGGCGATCTGCACAGTCCCGGGTGCCGCCGTAGAGGAAGTCGTCGGTGAAGTTCCAGTCGACCCGCGAGCCGGTGGCGTAGGTCATCGAGTCAATGAGGACAGGGCGCTGACGAAGATCCTTGGCGCGCTCGGCGGTGGTGATCACGGTGGCCACCGCGCCGTTGATGGGGTAGTCGCAGTCCAGGAGCCGAAGCGGTGCCACGATGCTCCTCGACGAGAGGTAGTCCTCCATCGTGACCGGGTCTCTGAGCACGGCCCTCGGGTTGAGCGCCGACCAGCGACGCGCGTTCACCGCGATGTGCCCGAAGTCCTCCTCGGTGCGCCCGTACTCGTACATCCAGCGCTGCTTGTGCAGCGCCATGGTCATCAAGATGCCGCCGCTGTCGCCATAGGGGGTCTCGAACTGCTGGCCTCCTAGGACCGGATCCGAGAAACCGGATACGCCTCCCTGGTAGCCGCCCTCTCGGGTCATGCAGCGGAAGACGAGCACCGTCTCGCAGACGCCTGAGGCGACCGCCATCGCCCCGGCCAGCGCCGCTCCCAGCCCCGAGGGGTTGGTGGGCATGAGGTCCCCGAACGCTGCGAGGTCTGGAGCGCCGATGAGCCGAGCCATGTCCTGGGCGCCGGGTGACTCCGGACCGAACCGGTACTCGAAGATCCCGTCGACGTCGGTGCCGCTCAGGCCGGCGTCGGCGAGGGCCTCCTTGGCCGCGACGAGGCTGATCGCTTTCGGCTCCGGGCTGCCAGCCCGGGAGAGCTCTGAGTAGCCCACCCCGACGATGGCCAGCTCACGCGAGAGCGCGCTCATCGGAGCACCTTCGCAGGTCGGAACTGCGGGAGCTGCTGCTCGCCGATGGCGTCGAAGCAGAGCTCGAGCTCCATACCGATGGCCAGCTCTTCAGGATCTGCGTCGAGGATGTTGGTCAGCATCCTGAGGCCCGGCTGCTCGGCCAGCTCGATCATGGCGAGGACGTAGGGGACCTGATTGACGAAGCCGGCGTGGAAGGCCCGCTCGACGAGGGCGAAGGAGTAGAGCGTCGCTTGCCCCGAGACCTCGGTGGGCTCGAAGCCCTCGTGCTGGCAGTAGGTGCAGACGAGCTCGGGCGGGTACTGGAAGCGACTGCAGGCATCGCAGCGCTGCAGGACCAGACGTCCCTCAGCGGCGGCCTCCCAGTAGAAGCGCGTGATCTCGTCAGGCTTCGGCGGTGGTCGCAGATCGACCACCTCTCCGTTCGTCGCCGCGTCTTCGAGCTGGCTCATCGCTTCTCCCCTGTCCCCGCTTCGGTGCATGATGCTAGGCGAGAACCCAAGGGGTTGCTCTTAAAGTTGGACGAGTTTGCCCCTCGCCCCTCCCTGGGGCGCTCGAGGCGACGAGCCCCTCCGCCATCGGTTTCTGCGGAGCGCTCCGGCCTCTCTCAGGGCCTCTGGCTGACCGCGACATCGCTCAAGGGACGAATGGCTCATCTGCGGCGCTGCTTGCCAAAGATGCAGGCCTTGTGCTTAAGTCGAGTCTCAGGGGTGGGGGATCGGCCGGGTCGAAGGACGAGGACCGAGCTGTATGCACCTGTCATTCCAACGCGGGGGGTTTCGAACCATGGATGCAGTGCGGAGGTACTCCAATGAAGGCTGATGACCTGATCCTTGTGAGTGTGGACGACCACGTGATCGAGCCACCGGACATGTTCGACGGTCGCCTCCCGGCGAAGTACGCCGACGCAGCGCCGAAGTTCATCCGTCGACCCGACGGGACGATGGCCTGGGTCTACGAGGGCTACGAGATCGAGAACTTGGCAGTCAACGCCGTGGCCGGCCGGCCCAAATCGGAGTTCGGCTTCGAGCCGGTCTGCATCGAGGAGATCCGGCCCGGGAGCTACGACATCGATGCCAGAGTCAAGGACATGGACGCCAACGGCATGCTCGGCTCGGTGTGCTTCCCCTCCTTCGTCCGCTTCTGTGGGCAGATCTTCTTGGAGCACGGTGATCGGGACCAGTCGGCGGCCATGGTGCGCGCGTACAACGACTGGCACCTCGAGGACTGGGCGGGCCGCTACCCGGGCCGCTTCATCCCGTTGGCCATCCCCATCCTCTGGGATCCCGAGCTGGCTGCGGGCGAGGTGCGTCGCATAGCGGCCAAGGGCTGCCATGCGGTGACCTTCTCCTCGAACCCCTACGCGCTGGGCCTCCCCAGCCTCTACACCGACCACTGGGATCCCTTCTTGAGGGCGTGCGAGGAAGAGGGCAC
>JADGOD010000042.1 GCA_017883125.1 Acidimicrobiales bacterium | reverse complement strand
GACGACCACGGTCAGTCGCACGGTGGTGAGCACCACGGCCCCACGGGGATCCTCAAGTGGCTGACCTCGACGGACCACAAGGTCATCGGGATCAACTACATCGTCACCAGCGTCATCATGATGGTGATCGGCGGAGCGTTCGCCGAGATCATCCGGGCCCAGCTGGTCTCGCCGACCTCGACCCTCGTGTCCTTCTCTCAGTACAACGAGCTCTTCACGATGCACGGCAGCGTGATGATCTACCTGTTCGCCGGACCGTTTGCCTTCGCCGGGCTGGCCAACTACCTGATCCCGCTTCAGGTCGGTGCCCCGGACATGGCCTTCCCCCGTCTGAACGCCCTGTCGTACTGGCTCTATCTGTCCGGTTCGATCACGATGCTGCTGGGCTTCCTGACCGCTGGTGGCGCCGCCAGCTTCGGCTGGGTCGGCTACGCCCCTCTCTCGAGTGCAGTCAACACCCCTGGAGCCGGCGCAGACCTGTGGATCGGCGCACTGTTGCTGACCGGGTTCTCTGCGATCTTCTCGGGCGTCAACCTCGTGGCCACGATCTTCTACCTGCGTGCTCCGGGCATGACGCTCTTCCGGATGCCGATCTTCACGTGGAACATGCTGGTCACAGGGATCCTGATCCTTCTGGCCTTCCCCGTCCTCACCGCTGGCCTGATCATGCTCTACTGCGACCGCCACTTCGGGACCCACATCTACTCAGTCAATGGCGGAGGCGTCCCGCTGCTGTGGCAGCACATCTTCTGGTTCTGGGGCCACCCTGAGGTCTACATCCTCGCCCTGCCGTTCTTTGGAATGGTCACCGAGATCATCCCGGTCTTCTCGAAGAAGCCGCTCTTCGGCTACAAGGGCATGATCTTCGCCACCTTGTCGATCGCCGCGCTGTCACTGGGGGTGTGGGCCCACCACATGTTCACCACCGGAGCGGTCCTCTTGCCCTTCTTCTCCATCATGAGCCTCCTGATCGCCGTTCCGACGGGCATCAAGATCTTCAACTGGATCGGCACGATGTGGGGAGGTCAGCTCGTCTTCTCGACGGCGATGCTGATGTCCATCGGCTTCGTCATCACGTTCCTGCTCGGAGGCATCACCGGGATCTACCTCGCCTCGCCGCCGCTCGACTTCTTCACCCACGACACCTACTTCGTCGTCGCCCACTTCCACTCGATTGTCATGGCGCTGATGCTCGGTGGGATGGCAGGCCTCTACTTCTGGGTTCCGAAGATCACCGGGAGGATGCTCCACGAGGGGATCGGCAAGACCCAGTTCTGGTTCCTCTTCATCGGTACCCAGCTCTTCACACTCCCGGGGTACCTGGTCGGCCTCCACGGCATGCCTCGCCGGATGGCGGTCTATCCGAACAACCCGAGCTGGCAGTCGCTCAACATCTGGGAGTCCGTCGGCGCGCTGCTCATCGGGATCTCGACGCTGCTGTTCGTGGTCAACGTCTTCGTCAGCTGGAAGAAGCCGATCATCGCCGGCGACAACCCGTGGGACGCATCCGGCCTCGAGTGGTTCACCACCTCGCCGCCGCCGCACCACAACTTCCTGAGCCTCCCCCCGATCCGCTCCGAGCGTCCGACGTGGGACTACCACCACCCCGAGCACCCCGCTCTGGGCCACGGGCACGCCGCCCCTGGGTCCGCTCCTGTTGAGAAGGTTGACGCCTGATGAAGCAAGAATCCATCCTCCTGCTCCTGCTCGGCCTGTTCTTCGGGCTCATCGGCGCCGTCTACTGGGGATGGGGTCACGATGACGGAGGCGGCATCATGCTGCTCGGGGCGTTCCTCCTCGGCATGCTCCCCGGCCTCTACTACTTCTGGTGGTACCGCCGCTCGGGGGGCAACCGTCCCGAAGACCGCGACGACGCCACCATCGCCGATGGGGCCGGCGTCATCGACTCGTTCCCGTCGACCTCGATCTGGCCGTTCGTCCTCGGGATGGGCTGCTGGGTCATGGTCCTCGCCCTCGTCTTCGGCACCTGGTTCGCCGTGCCCGGCGTAGCCCTCCTAGCCGCTGCCCTGGCGGGCGCGGCGGCCGAGTCACGGCGCGGCGGCAACGTCTAGAGAACCCGCTGCCACACACGGCAGCGATCTCAAGGAGCCTTCGGCGGCCCTGATCGTCCTGATGGCTGTCGCCACCGGGGCCATCGTCGCCAACCTCTATTACCTTCAGCCTCTCCTCCATGAGGTCAAGGGCGACTTCGACATCAGCGAGGCCGCCGCATCGTCCCTCATCACCCTCACCCAGGTGGGCTACGCCGCCGGGCTGGCCCTGGTGGTGCCCCTGGGCGACCTGATCGCCCGCCGCCGGCTCGTCGTCACCATCTTCACGCTGGCGGCGGTGGCGATGGCGCTTGGCTCGGTGCTCACATCGTTCCCCGCCTTCGCATCGATCACCCTGATCATCGGCGTCGTCTCCGTCGGCGGCCAGGTGATGATCCCCTTCGCCGCCGACCTCGCACCCGCCGAGAAGCGGGGCCGGATCGTGGCCCGGCTGATGAGCGGCCTGCTGCTGGGGATTCTGCTCTCTCGGACCGTCTCGGGCCTGATCGCGCAGTACGCCGGGTGGCGCAGCGTCTACGTCATGGGAGCGGTGCTGATGGCGCTCTTCGCCATCCTCCTCGCCCGCCTCCTGCCGACCGAGGCCGCACGACCCCACGTCGCGTACCCCTCGCTCGTGGCGGGCTCGTTCCGCCTGCTCGCCACCCTCCCCGAGCTGCGCCGTCGGGCATGGATGGGTGCCATGAGCTTCGCCTGCTTCTCGGTGCTCTGGTCCACCATTGCCTTCAAGCTCTCCGCCCCGCCGTTCTCGTACTCACAGGGCACGATCGGGCTCTTCGGCCTCCTCGGCGTCGCCGGCGTCCTGGCCGCCAACGCGGCAGGGCGGCTCGCCGATCAGAAGCAGACGGTCCTGACCACCGCGGTGGCGGCGTCGATGCTCGCCGCCTCCTTCCTGCTCATCGGCGTCGCGGGTGGCTCCTTGGCCGCCATGATCATCGGGGTCATCGTCCTCGACGCCGGCGTCCAGGGGATGCAGATCACCAACCAGTCGATCATCTATGGCCTGGCCCCCGAGTCGAGGAGCCGCATCAACAGCGCCTACATGGTCTGCTACTTCGTCGGAGGGGCCACCGGATCGCTTCTGGGCGGCCTCGCCTACTCCATCGGTAGCTGGAGCGTCACGTGTGTCCTGGGCGCCATCCTCGGGCTCCTGGCCCTGCTCCCGGCCCTCTGGTGGGCCCGACGCCCTCAGCCGGCCACCACCTGATCGACGAGAGGCCTCGCTCGGGATCCAGGGCGACGCAACCAGCTCCGAGAGGATCAGCCCGCCGGTCAGCGTGATGAGGGCCCATGGGGCCAGCAGGTTGCAGCCGCCCGGGGTCTGTTCAGGGAGCCCGGATGGCCAGAGGGAGCTTCTCGACCTGGGCTCCACAGGTCACGCGCGGGGGGTTGGCCGTCGCCACGCCCGTGGGGGCCGGGAAGACCAGCCGGCAGGCCGTCGACGGCTTGGCGAGGACGGCGATGAAGTCTCTCTCCCAGCCGTTGGTGAAGATCGACGGAGCGTGGGTCTCACCGGGCACCCGACCGACGAGCGCCCCTCCGGGCTGAGCCGTCGTGCCGAGGGTGACCCAGAACGGGTTGATGTCGAGCTGCATGCCCCGTTGGGCCCCCACGCTCACCAGCGTCTCGGCCAGGTCCGAGGGCAGTGCTGCCATCGAGCCGACGAAGAAGACGTTCCCCGAGGCATCGACCCCGATGGCGCTGCGCGCGATCCCTGGTCCGCCGGCCACCGCCGCACCCCACACGGAATCAGCGCTCGACCCCGAGGCCACCGTGGGCTTCCCGCCATCGACCAGGAGGCCGAGGTTCTCCCGCACCGCGACGACCTGCTCGCCGAAGAGGGGGAGCTGAGAGCCCCACAGCCCGACATGGAGCGACCCATCGGCGTCGATGACCACCGCAGCGAGCCCCGACGAGAGTGGGCTGACGACCGTGCCGTCGATCTCGACTCCCCCGGCGCCGGCGTTCCTCTTGAAGCCCCCGTTGAACGCAGCGACGAGCATCGAGAGCTCCATCGACGAGACCGACGAGGCGGCATCGACCGGTGCCAGGTTGAGAGCACCCGGGGGGTCAGAGGTCCCGACGTGGAGGTGGAAGGCCGTGGTGCCGACAGGGAACTCGGCCACCGTCATGGTGTGGCCTCCCGAGGACGTCACCGTCTTGAGGAGAGCTGTCGCCCCCCGGGGGCCAACGGACGCCACGTCCCATCCGGGCACCGTCGGCCAGGTAGTCGTCGTGGTGGTCGCCGGGGTCGCCCGAGAGGCCGCCGACCAGGTCGGCACAGGCTGGCTCGACGTCGAGCTCGACAGTGAGCACGCCGCTCCGATCACTGCGACGCCGAGAACGGCCAGCAGCGAGCGAAGAGGACGGCTCAGCGATTCACCTGCCGCACACCCGGGTTCTCCGGGTCGGCAGGCGGACCTTCGAAGTCGATGAAGTCGGGGACGGGCTCTGCGTCGAGCTCTTCGTGGCTGTCACCAGGACGTTCGGCCGCAGGAGTGGCCAGGTACTCGCCGGTAGCGGTCCGGGTCACCACGTTGGACCGCTTGCGCTTCCCAGCGTCAGGAACGGCCTGGAGCTCCTGGCAGATCTTGAGCGTCAGCGGGTAGACGATGAGCGGCACGACGACGACCAGCACCCGCATCGCCCACAGAACGGTGTTCAGCGAGACGTGGAAGAAGTTGGCGAGCACGTCGGTCGAGCTGGCGATGAACAGCATCCCGAGGAACGCCAGGAACGCCGCACCAAACGCGGTCCGCTTGGGTCGGTCCCGTGGACGGTCCAGCAGGTTGTGCATCGCGGCGTCCTTCGTATAGTGCTTCTCGATGGCCGGCCAGGCGAAGCAGAGGCCGAAGATGATGCCGGGAAGGACGGCGGCCGGGATGAAGACCTCCATCGGGATCGTGTAGCCGAAGCCGGTCCACTCCCACGACGGCCAGATCCTCAGCGCCCCGTCGAGGAAGCCCATGTACCAGTCAGGCTGGACGGCATAGGAGATCTTCGAGGGGTTGTACTGGCCGAACTGCCAGATCGGGTTGATCTGGGCGAGGCCGCCGAGGAGGGCGGTCACGCCGGTCACCATGAACAGGAATCCGGTGGCCTTGGCGGCGAAGACCGGCACCATGGGAGCACCGACGACGTTCTTCTCGGTGCGGCCCTTCCCGGGGAACTGCGTGTGCTTTTGGCGGACCAGCAGGAAGAGGTGGGCCGTCACCAGACCCAGGATGATCAACGGGATCAGCAGCACGTGGATCGTGTAGAAGCGCGGGATGATCGCCGTTCCGGGGAAGTTCCCTCCGAAGAGGAAGAACGACATGTAGGTGCCCACCAGCGGGATCGACTCGGTGATGGAGAAGGCGATGCGGATGCCGGTTCCCGAGACCAGGTCGTCGGGCAGCGAGTAGCCGATGAAGCCGTTCCCGATGGCCAGGATCAGCAGCACGAGGCCGATCGAGTAGTTGAGCTCACGGGGCTTGCGGAAGGCACCGGTGAAGAACACCCGCGCCATGTGCACCACGATGGCGCCGACGAAGATGTCGCACGCCCAGTGGTGCATCTGGCGCATCAGCAGGCCACCACGCACCGCGAAGGAGAGATCGACCGACGAGGCGTATGCCGCCGAGACGTGCTGGCCGCGCAGTGGGGCATAGCTGCCGTGGTAGACGACGATCTCCTGGGAGGGGATGTAGAACAGCGACAGGAAGATGCCGGTCGCCAGCAGGATGACGAAGGAGTAGAGCGCGATCTCCCCGAGCATGAACGACCAGTGGTCGGGGAAGATCTTGTCGAGCAGGCTGCGCCCGCCCTTGGCGACGCCAAGGCGGTCGTCGAGCTCGTTGAGGGCCTTGCCGACCGGCCCGAAGGCGGACGCCGGCGATCCCTTCGAAGCGTTCTCGTTGGTGGTGGTGCTCATGAACGCTCCCAGTAACCAGGGCCGACGGGCTGATTGAAGCCACTCCGGGCCCTCACGTAGCCCCGACCGTCAACAAAGAGAGGAAGCTGCGGCAACGGCCGCGGTGCAGGTCCGAAGTTCGGCACCGCTCCGTTGTTCACGTTGAACATCGACTGGTGGCACGGGCAGACCAGCTGCTCGAGCTGCTGCTCGTAGAGGCCGACCGGGCAGCCGAGGTGGGTGCAGAGCTTGGAGTAGGCCACGTAGCCGGCCGGGCCCCACTTCTCACGGCCAGGCTGGGTGATGACGGGGGTGGTCGACAGACGGATGAGCACCGACTGGTCGACGGCCTGGCCCTTCTCGGTGTCCTGGTAGCCCTTGGGGAAGACCGTCACGATCCCGCCGACGGCGAGGTCGTCGACGTGGATGGGACGGCCCGTCGAGTCCACGAGGTACGTGCCGTACTTCCAGTCGGTCTCTGTCAGGGTCTTCTTGGGGAGCGGGCCGAGCGAGCGGATCAGCGGGAAGGCCAGAACGACGCCGAAGGCGGCCATGCCGAATCCGGCGATCCCGGCCAAGACCGGGCGACGCCCGAGAATGCCGCCGCCACGCTGGACGACGGCAGCGGCGAAGCGCTCGCGCTCCACGTCGGTCCCACGCAGGTCGTGGCGCTCTTCGACGAACGGCCCACGGGGCATGAGGTACTTGCCCCACGCCGTGACGCCGAAGCCGAGGAGCAGGGCGCCCGCGCCGAGGGTGGCTCCGAGGATCCACGGCTCGGCGTTGACCCAGTAGGCCCACCCGAAGCCGATGCACCCGGCGATGCCGAGCACCATGATGAGGGCGATGTAGCGCTCGGTCCGCTCAGGGTTGCGCGCCGAGGGCTGCATGTGCGGATCGTCCGGTCCAGCCGTCGACAGAGAAACAGGGGTACCCAGATCGTCGCTCACGACCGGTCTCCAATCCAGAATGCGATCAAGGCGAGGATGCCGACACCCAGCGCCAGGCCTACGAATCCTTCAGCCACGGGGCCGAGACCACCGAGGCCGAACCCACCGGGGTTGTCAGGGTGCTGAATGCTCCCGGTGACGTAGGCAACGATGTTGCGGACTTGGCGGTCAGAGAGGTTTCCGGTGAACCGGGGCATGTTGCCCGGTCCGGTCCTGATGGCCTCTGCGACCTGCGTCGAGGGGATGTTCCGGAGGCTCGGGGCGTAGGTGTTGCGCGCCAGGGCATCGCCGCCACCGGTCACGGTGTGGCAGGCGGCGCAGTTCAGCGAGAAGAGCGAGAACCCGTCAGAGACATCTGCGGTCGCCGTCGAGTGGACCACCGGGATGTACGGCGTCGCCGGTGAGAGCGAGTTGATCCATGCGGCCACGGCCAGCGCCTCGTTGGGCTTCAGGCGGGCCGGCTTGCGGATCGCCTGGACGTCACGGGGGTTCGACGCGGGCATCCGGCCGGACGCGATCCAGAAGTCGATGGTGGCCGGTCCGAGCCCGCGGAGGTTCGGGTACGCGCCAGGCGTCCCGGCGTCAGGCACGCCGTCAGCCGAGTTGCCGTGGCAGCTGGCGCAGTTCTGCATGTAGAGCGATTCGCCCAGCGGGACCAGGGCCTTCAGCGGGATCGCTCCCGGCCGGACCTGGGCCAGCTCCGGGACTTTGTAGGTGATGTCGGAGTTGCCGTAGGAGACGAGGCGCCCATTGACATAGGTCGTGTTGGTGGAGTTCGCCGTTCCGCTGTTGGCCCGACCGGTCTGGTAGGCGGCCTGCGGTGTGGTCTGAGCCTGGGCGCCGGTCACCGTCGAGGCGATCAGCTCGGTCGACGTGTCCGAGGCGCCAGAGGAGCCGCCGGTGAAGAACACCATCATGCTCAAGGCCACGAGGACCAGGACCATGACCGGCAGGACGAGGCGACGGGAGAGGGACATATGCATCGTGCGGCTCACTTCAGCAGGAAGAGGCAGGCGTACAGGCCGACCCAGACGACATCGACGAAGTGCCAGTAGTAGCTGACACCCTGGAACACAGCGAGCTCACCGGGGTCTCCGGACTTTCCTCGCATGCGACCGAGCAGGAGGCCCATGGCGAGGAGGCCAATGAACACGTGGAGCCCGTGGAGGCCCGTGGTGATGAAGAAGACCGAGCCGTAGGAGTTCGTGTACCAACGAGTCTCGATGTGGGTCCACTCATAGATCTGGTTGCCGAGGAACAGGGCACCCATGACCAGCGAGATGATGACCCACTTGCGAGCCTTGACCCGCTCCATGTGCTCTTCGCTCCACACGGCCATCCACATCGTGCCCGACGAGGCCACCAGGATCAGGGTGAAGATCCCGGCCTGGATGGTGTCGAGCTTGGTCCCGGCGGGCGGCCAGACCGCCAGGTGGGCGCGGATGGTGAAGAGAGCGGCGAACAGCCCCGAGAAGAACATCAGTTCTGAACCGAGCCAGATCATGACGCCGATCGCCAACATGGGCGGTCGATCGTGGACGATTTTCTGACGTTTCGCGGTCGGTGCCGCTGTCACTGCCTGAGTCACGGTTTCTTTCCTAGTTCACGGGAGATGAGTCGCGCCAGATTAGCCAACACTCAGGGCTACCTCGGTGAACCTGTGGCGAAGGCTTCGGCGGCGGGAAGCGGCACCGGGAACGGGCGGGAGCCCACGGTCCTCAGCCGGGTCGTGGGTCGGGTCATCGCCACGTACAGCGTGCGCAGACCCCTGGTCGTGGGAGCGGCCGGCTCCTCGGAGAGCACCGCGCCGCGGGAGGCGACCTCGGCCGGCTCGACCACGACGACGGCATCGAACTCGAGGCCGTTGGCCTCGTCGACCGCCAGCAGCACGAGGGCCGCTCCGAGCCCGGGTCCGCCGTGGGCCCGTGGGTCGACGATCTCGACGTCCGAATCGCTGAACGCCCTGCGCAGCATCGGGAGCATCCCGCGCGGGGCCAGGACGGCCACGTGACCGGGGGCGACGCGCTCGGCCTCCTCGACGGCTCCCGCCACCACGGCTTGTGCCAGGTCATGGGGACCGACTTGTTCGATGACCGGCAGGGAGCCCGCCACCCGGACCGGGCGAGGTGCGCTCAAGCCGGTGGCCGCCGCGTCCAGCACGTGCCTGGAGATCTCGATGACCTCCGCGGGGGTCCGGTAGCTGACCGTGAGCTCCACGAGATGCGGCGGCCGCTTCGGCGAGAGGTGCGCCGTGACGTCGTCCCAGCTGCTCGGCGCCCATGGGCCGGTGGCCTGGGCGATGTCACCGACGACGGTCATCGAGCCAGCGAGGGACCGTCGGGCCAGCATGCGCAGCTGCATCGGGGAGAGATCCTGGATCTCATCGACGACGATGTGCCCGAAGGACCGGACCTCGTCCTGGGACGGATCGCGGCGCTCGGTGTCGGATCCGTCGAGACCCTTCGGCCACCCTGACTCGTCACGGCGCTCGGGGCGGCGGCGCTCCTTCGCCGTGCGTCGCGGTCCGAGCAGCGTCCTGAGCTCGTCGACCAGAGCGGCATCAGCGGCGGTCCAGCGGACCTCCTCCAGCGATGCCGAGCGAGCCCTCACGAGCAGCGAGCACTCCTCGGAGGTGAGCACACCGTTCCCGGCCGCATTGAGGAGGGCCGGGGCTCCCAAGAGGTCGTGGAGCAGCTCGTGGGGCGAGAGGCGCGGCCACATCCGGCGGAACACCTCGGGCAGCTCCGGAGCGCGGCGCACCTGGCGGCTGAACTCCGCCAGGTCGAACTCCTCGTCGCTCAGATCGAGGCCGCGACGCGCCTGGAACTGTGTGGCGAGGATCGTGGCGACCTCGGACTCGACGAAGCGGCGACGGGCGTTGTGCGTCCCGGGCCGACGACGTGCGCGCGCCACCACGTCGGCGGTGTCGGCGGCCGACAGCCGCAGCGTGGACGCACCGAAGGGGATTGAGATGTCCTCTCGAAGGGCTCGCTGGCGGGTCCTGACCGCTCGGGACATCACCCGGGCCATCCGTGGGTCACCCTTGAGCCGCTCGATCTCCTGGTCCTCTCGACCGGTCACACGGACCTCGGGGACGAGCCCTGAGACCGTCGACAGCATCACCCCGGTCTCACCGAGCGACGGGAGGACCTGCTCGATGTAGCGCAGGAACAGCGGGTTGGGGCCGACCATCAAGACCCCTTGGCGCTCGAGCGGGAAGCGGTGCGTGTAGAGCAGGTAGGCCGCACGGTGGAGGGCGACCGCCGTCTTGCCGGT
>JADGOD010000041.1 GCA_017883125.1 Acidimicrobiales bacterium | reverse complement strand
TCGAGCGAGGCTGCCCAATCGATCGCCTCGTCCTTGTGCCGGCCGTAGTCCATCTTCCCCGATGGGGTGCGGCCGATCGAGGGGACGATCCGGATCAGACGTGGCGCCTTGTAGTGGACCAGGTGGCTGCGCACGTGGGCGATGAGTTCGTTTTGGCTGATGGACGCTCCATCGGTGAGCTCGACGACGGCGATCACCCGCTCACCGGTCCTCGGATCGGGGATCCCGACCACGCAGGCGTCGACGACGGCGTCGTGGCGCTTCAGGACCTCTTCGACCTCCTCGGGGAAGACCTTCTCTCCGGCGGTGTTGATGCACTGCGACCCCCGGCCCAGCAGCTGGATGGCCCCGTCGGCCCGCACCTTGGCGAAGTCGCCGGGGATGGAGTAGCGCTGGCCGCCGATGATCCGGAAGGTGGCTGCGGTCTTGGCGTCGTCCTTGAAGTAGCCGAGCGGGTTCCGGCCCCCGAGCGCGAGCACCCCGACCTCGTCGGAGCCCGGAGATACGGGCTCGTCGTTCTCGCCGAGCACCCGGACCTGGTCGCTCAGGGTGAACTCTCCGGTCGGCGTGGAGGAGTCCCCCCTCGAGACGGAGTTGCCGATGCCGAGGGCTTCGGTCGAGGAGAAGGCGTCGACGAGCATCATCTTGGGCTGGTGCGCCAGAAGCCCGCGCTTGACCTCTTCGCTCCACATCGCACCCGATGAGATGAACGCGATGATGGAGCCCAGCGAGTAGCGATCGGGATGGGCGTCGAGGACCTCGAGCAGCGGTCGGGCGAAGGGATCGCCGACGATCACGCAGAGGTTGACGCCCTTTTCATCGATCGTCTGGGCCAGGGTGGCCGGATCGTAGTGGCGCGTCTCGAGGAGGACCACACGACCCCCTTCAACGAGCGCCTCGAGCGCGGTGAACAGCCCGGTGCCGTGCATGAGGGGACATGCGGGCAAGTGGGCAAGACCCGGACCAGACTCCTCGATGGCCCTGGTGATCTGATCGACGCCACCCTCGAGGTCCCACCGGCGGAACCCCGTGGAGTTCATGCGGCACAACAGATCGTCCTGGCGCCACATCACACCCTTGGGCATGCCGGTGGTCCCCCCGGTGTAGAGCATCACGAGGTCGTCGGCCGTCCTCGACCAGTCGAACGAGAGCACCGCAGGTGCCCGAGCCGCGTGGGCCTCGTAGGGAGTTGCCCACTCCGGGCACGGGCCGGAGCCGTCGTCGACCCAGAGCCATCCCCGGACCTTGGCCACATCACGTCTGAGGGACTCGACCTGCTCGGTGAACGCGCCGTGGAAGATCACCGCCACGGCGTCTGAGTTGCCCCAGAGGTAGAGGAGCTCTTCGTGTCCGTAGCGGTAGTTGGTGTTGACCGGCACCAGGCCGACCCGCAGCGAGGCGAAGACCCCCTCGAGGTACTCGGGGCAGTTGTAGAGGTAGAGCGCGATCTTGTCTTGGTGTGCCACGTTGAGCGACAGGAGCCATGCGGCGACCCCGCGGGAGCGCTCCTCGAGCTGACCCCAGGTGACGGTGCGGTCGCCGTGGACGATCGCAGGCTGCTGGGGCTGGGTGGCGGCGACGGCCTCGAAGACCTCGGCGTAGCTCCAACTCGTCATCGCACCTTCCCTCCGTGGCGGCACTCGGCCTCGACCCGTGTGACCGGGGAGCCTACGCTACGGCCGTGTCCCCAGAGAAGGCCTCCGAGCACGAGCGACGGGCGCTCCGTCGGTGGCTGGCGGAGCATCCGTCGCCGACCGGTGCCGAGCTGGCTGACGCCGGCTACGTCGCTCCCCACTGGCCTGAGCCCTGGGGGAGGGGAGCCGATGCCGCCACGCAGCTGGCGATCGACGAGGAGCTGGCCGCCGCCGGGGTGAGCCGGCCCATCAACCCCATCGGCATCGGTTGGGCGGGCCCGACGATCCTGGCGGCCGGCACCTCCGCTCAGAGGGACCGGTGGCTACCCCGGCTCCTCTCCGGCGAGGACTTCTGGTGCCAGCTCTTCTCGGAGCCCTCCGCCGGATCAGACCTCGCTGCCCTCTCGACCCGAGCCGTGCGCGACGCCGACGAGTGGGTGGTCACCGGGTCGAAGATCTGGACGAGCTTCGCCCATGTCGCCCGGTTCGGGATCCTTCTGGCCCGCACGGATCCCAACATCGATCGACACCAGGGCATCACGTACTTCGTCTGCCCGATGGACGCACCGGGGATCACGATCCGGCCCGTCGTGGACATGACCGGCGACCACGCCTTCAACGAGGTCTTCTTCGACGAGGTTCGGATCTCAGGCGAGAACGTCATCGGAGAGCCTGGCGACGGATGGCGGCTGGCCAAGGTGACCCTCGCCAACGAGCGGGTCTCGTTGACGGGCGGTGGGCTGCTGTGGGGGTGGGGTCCCTCCATGGCAGATCTTCTGGCCGATGTTCGCTCACAGGGCGGTGCGCCGGGTCCGGTCCTGCGTGATCGCCTCGTGGGGGCCTGGATCCGCTCCGAGGTGATCCGGATGTCCGGGCTCCGCCAGCTCGCCGCAGCGCTCGCAGGCCAGGGCCCTGGCCCGACGGCATCCGTGCGGAAGGCTCTCGCCGACAACCTCGGCCAGGAGGCTATGGACCTGGCGATGGACCTTGCCGGTCCCGAGGCGCAGCTCGCCCTGGCGGCGGGGGACCCGATGCATCGCTGGACCCATGGCTTCCTCTACGCCCAGGCGCTGACGATCGGTGGGGGGACGTCGGTCGTCCAGCGCAACATCATCGCCGAGCATCTGCTGGGCCTGCCCAAGGACCCCGTGGGACTCAGCTGACCTCGAGGGGTCCCGCGTGTCCGAAGCCCTGCCGGACCCCCGTGCCGGCCCGCGCGATCAGCTGCTCGGGTTCGAAGAGCATCCAGTAGGCGTTGCGCGCGTGGTCCTTCGTCCTGTTCTCGAAGACCTGGGCGAGGACCGCCGGGTCGTCGGCCTCGTCTTCGTGGACGAAGACCTCGAGGATCGGCGTCGACGTCATGAGCTGGGCCTGCATGATCCCCTGGCTGGCCTCATGGGCGCACTGCTTGTCGACCGGCTCGCGTCCGGGCATCCCGCAGGCCACCACGATCGAGGCGCCATCTCGCTCGATCATGTTCTTCGCCGCCACCGCCAGATCCTTGAACCCCGGCACCGTCCGACGGATGACCGTGAACTTCTCGCCATACCCAGGGCACGCCGCCAGCTCCTCGAGCGCCGCTCCACCCATGTCGTAGCGAGCAAACATCGTGTCAACGACTCCGATGATGGTCATTGTGCCTCCTTGACGGCGCGGTGGAACCCCCTCTCTTCTACCAGCCTGGAACTCTTGTCGGGCGACGCAACGCTTGCTCGTCCGACATGGTGAATCCATCGCGCGGGCGTCGATGTCCTCGGGATCGGGTCCGCTACCGGCGCGATCTCCATGGACGCTGGGCGCTGAGCTCGTGGTCGGCGACAAGGGTTCGCAGAGAGGTCGGGAGCGCCCTACGGTGAGAGAAATCGGAGGCGTCCCCTGCATGGCGCACGGTCTGAGTTGAAGGAGGACGACGGTGGCTTGGGACTTTGAGACGGAACCTGAATTCGAAGAGCACCTGGCGTGGATGCGCACGTTCATGGTCGAGGAGATCTATCCCCTCGAGACCCTTGATCTGACCTGGGATCAGATGTCCCGGATGGTCCAGCCGCTCCAGGCCGAGGTCAAGGCACGCGGCCTGTGGGCCGCCCACCTCGAGCCGGAGCTCGGTGGCGCTGGATTCGGTCAGCTCAAGCTCGGTCTGATGCACGAGATCCTCGGCCAGAGCCCCTTCGGCCCTCTGGTCTTCGGAAACAACGCACCCGATTCGGGAAATGGCGAGCTCCTGGCCCTGGGCATCAAGATGTCAGGCCGGGAGGATCAGCGCGACAAGTGGCTCCTCCCGCTGCTTAACGGGGAGCTTCGCAGCGGCTTCTCGATGACCGAGCCCCATACGGCTGGATCGGACCCGACCCTCCTGACCACCACAGCGGTGCGCGACGGCGAAGAGTGGGTCATCGACGGGCACAAGTGGTACACGACGAATGGCTCGGTGGCCGACTTCTTCATCGTGATGGCGGTGACCAACCCTGACGTCCACCCCTACCAGGGCTCCTCGATGATCATCGTGCCCAAGGACGCTCCCGGTGTGACGGTGGTGCGCGATGTCGGATCGATGGAAGACCCCGACGTCGTCTTCGGAAAGTACGGGAATCACGCCGAGATCCTCTACGAGCAGGTGCGAGTGCCGATCGAGAACCTCATCGGCGACGAAGGCGCCGGGTTCCAGCTGGCACAAGCCCGCCTGGGGCCGGGTCGGATCCATCACTGCATGCGGTGGCTTGGCCAGTCGAAGCGCGCATTCGACATGATGTGCGAGCGCGCCCTGTCACGGCACGCCCACGGCGGCCCGCTGGCGGAAAAGCAAACGGTCCAGAACTGGATCGCTGACTCGATGGCCGAGATGCACGCGGCGAGGCTGATGACGCTGCAGGCGGCATGGAAGATGGACAAGGTCGGCGCAGCTGCCGCTCGTGTTGAGATCGCCATGATCAAGTACTACGGGGCACAGGTCCTCTACAACGTGATCGATCGCGCGCTCCAGCTCCACGGAGGCTTGGGGTACTCCACGGACATGCCGCTCGAGTCGATGTATCGCCACGCTCGTGCTGCTCGCATCTACGACGGACCTGATGAGGTGCACCGCGTGACCGTTGCCCGCCAGGTGCTCAAGGACTACGAGCCCAGGGATATCCCCACCGAGTACATCCCGGCGAGAGAGGCCGCCGCTCGCCAGAGGTTCGCCGAGATGCTCGAGATGTTCTCTGCCGAGCAGGCCGGCTAGCAGAGCACGCCGAGAGGCCTCAGAGCGGAGCGACCTCGTCGAAGCCGAGCATCGCTTCGAGCGCCGCCGCCGCCCGGAGGACGACCTGATCGCCGTGTTGTGGCCCTATGACCTGCATGCCGATCGGGATACCTGATGCGGCACGCCCGACGCACACCGTGGCGGCGGGGGATCGGGTCATGTTGAACGGGTAGGTGAAGCGGACCCAGTTGAGATCCTCCTCGCCGTTGATCAGGCCGATGCCTCCGAGTGAGACCTCGGGAGCCACCCCGGCCGTGGTCGGCGAGAGGAGGAGCCGAACCGAGTGGAACTGCTCGACGAGGCGGAGGTTGAGCGTGTGGGCGGCATCGAGCGCCTTGATGAGGGTGACCGAGCTCTGGGCCATCCCCTGGTCGATGAGCAGCCGAAGGACCGGATCCATCTCCTCGTAGCGCGGGTCGAAGCGCAGGTGGCCGACGGAGCGGGCGAGACAGGCTCCGACGATCTCGAGCCACTCCTCGACGCAATCGCTCTCGAAGGGACCGTCGATCTCGATGACCTCGATCCCGAGCTCATCGAGGAGCCCGAGTGCCCGCTCGCACGCGGCGAGAACCTCGGCGTCGACGGGGGCGAAGCCGAGAGTGGGGCACCACCCGACCCGTGCGGGGACGCGTGGGTCCGCCACAGCGTCGCGCCAGGAGGCCTCCGGGCGGGGAAGAGAGGAGAGGTCGGTCGGATCGGGTCCGACGACCACCTCGAGGGCCGCCGCCACGTCCAGGATCGAGCGGGCCATGGGGCCCTTGGAGCTCAGCTCCAACCAACCGGGAGGATCGACCCCACCCGCCGGGACCCGCCCGAAGGAGGACTTCATCCCGCTGAGCCCGCAGGCGGCCGAGGGGATGCGGATCGATCCACCTCCGTCGGAGCCGGTGGCGAGCGGAACCATCCCGGCGGCCAGAGCAGCGGCGGAGCCGCCAGAGGACCCTCCGGGGGTGTGGTCCAGATTCCACGGATTCCTCGTCAGGCCGTGGAGCGCGTTCTCTGTTCTCGACGTCCAGCCGAACTCCGGGGTGTTGGTCTTCCCGATCACGACGCAGCCCGCTTGACGGAGCCGGGCGACGAGGAGCGAGTCGGCCACCGCAGGAGCCTCCTGGGCGAAGAGTGTCGAGCCGTGCGTGGTGGGGAACCCGGCGGCGTCTTCGAGGTCCTTGACGCCCAGCGGGATCCCCGCCAAGGGGCCAGGGTCGATCCCCGAGGCGACCATCTGGTCGATGGCGGCGGCCTGCTCGAGGGCTCGTTCGTGGTCGACGGCCACGAACGCGTTGATCGCTGCGTCATGGCGCTCGATCATCGCCAAGCTGTGCTGTGCGAGCTCGACGGCGCTGACCTCACGGGAGCGGACCGATTCGGCGAGCTGTGTGACTCGGTCGGTGCGGAAGTCCATCTGATCTCCTCAGTTCTCTGTGTGGGTTGCGGCGTCAAGCCACGTCAGCAGCTCCTCGCCCTGTGCGAGCTCGGTGGCTTCGTCGACCCGTGTCGAAGGCACCCGATAGAGGGGACGGGCTCGACGGTCCAGCCAGAGCTGACCGCCGCCGGGCTCGCCGGGCGGAGAGGTGGCCAGCCAGATGAGGGTGTCGACCCCCTCGGCCGGCGAGCGCAAGAGCGGACCGGCGATCCGGGCGAATCTCGGGAGCGATTCGGCAACCCCCGGGGTGCGAGCCCAGCCCGGGTGGACGGCGGAGAAGTCGATCCCCCCATCGGGAGCACGGCGCTGCCACGCTCGGGCGAGCACCACCTGGGCGCGCTTGGCCCGGGCGTACGCGACGCTTCCCTTGTAGCGGTCGCGGCGCATCTCGAGCTTCTCGAGATCGAACGCCTCGGTGTACATCCCCCCCGAGGTCATCGAGATCACCTTGGCCCGGTCGGACGCCTTGAGCGGGGAGCGGAGTCGCTCGGTCAGGAGATAGGGGCTCAGCACGTGGACCGTGACGGTCACCTCGTGACCCTGGGGGCCGGCGTGGTACTCGGAGAGCAGCGCGCCGGCGTTGTGGATGAGGACGTCGAGCCGGTCGAAGCGTGCTCTGATCCGATCCGCCAGCGCCGCGCTCTGCGAGAGATCGGAGAGATCGGCCTGCTCGGACACCGCCGTGCCGCCGTCGGCCTCGATGGCCGCCTTGACCTCAGCGAGCCGGTCCACGCTGCGTCCGACGAGGACGACGGTGCATCCGAGACGGCCGAGCTCGAGAGCGGCCTCCTTGCCGAGGCCCGAGGTGGCACCGGTGACGACCACGACCCTCCCTGGTCGGGGAACCGGGTCGGCCCAGTGCTCGAGGCGGCGCCTGACGATCGTGCCGATCCGCGTGAAGCTCCCTGCGACCGACCACTCGAGGACAGCGTCGGTGACACCGGCGAGCCGGAGCGACCTGGACCTGCTCGGCGGACCATGCCCGTGTCCCACTCAGGGCCGACCTGGGAGGGATCGGAGGGCGGGCGGCGTGCTCAATGCCGGGGGCCCAGCTGGCTGACGGCCTCGGTGAGATCGGCGCCGATGGGCACGATGGCGAGGACCGGGATGGTGACCCCTCCAGCGACATAGCGGCCGATGTGCTCGCGGCACTGGGAGTACGAACCGTGGATGATCAGGTCGTCGACCACGTCATCGGGGATCACGTCGAGTGCCCGTTTGCGATCACCGGACTGCCACGCCTCCCACATCGGCTCGAGTGCGGGTCCTCGTCCAAGCCAGCGGTGGAAGGCCGCGTAGACGTCGACGTTGAGGTACGCAGCGATCATCCTGCGGCCGATCGAGCGGGCGAGCGCCTCGTCGTCGGTGGGGATCACGAAGAGTCGAGCCACGGCGTCGAAGGATCGACCGGTCTCGTCGAGCACGGTGCTGACGTCATTGGCGCTGAGCCAGTTCAGGATCACGCCGTCGGCCTCTGCACCGGCCAAGCGCAGCATCCCTGGGCGGAGGGCGGCCAGGTAGATCGGAGGGGGGTCGGTCACCGGCCGGGCGAGTCGGAAGCCGTGGACGGCGAAGGTGTCGAACTCCCGGTCGACCTTCTCTCCGCTCAGTGCCTCGCGAAGGAAGCGGAGCATGTCGCGCGTTCGACGGAAGGGATCGTCGAAGGCGACGGCGTTCCATCGCTGCACGATGGCGGGGCTGGACGCGCCGAGACCGAAGGTGAATCGCCCGGGCGCCGCCTCGGCCATCGACGCGACGGTCTGGGCCATGAGCGCTGGACCCCGGGTGAACGCCGGAGCGATCGCCGTGCCCAGCTGGAGGCGGGGCTCCCACGCTGCGGCGAGCGTCAGGGGCGTGAAGGCATCGGAGCCATCTGCCTCGGACGACCACACGTCGGTGTAGCCGAGGTCGGCCAGGGTGGAGAACCATGACCGGTGCTCGGTCAGGGTCACGGCATCGAACGGGATCGTGATGCCGTAGCGGGTGGTTGAGCGGTGCACGGCCTCAGCCTCTCATCTCATGCGCCCGGAGGCCACGGGGATGAGAGCCGACACTCAGACTCCGTAGTCCCGACCTTCGGAAGCCGGTGGCTCGATGCCGAATCTCCGGAGGCCCCTCTCGAGCTCTCGGTTGACCGTCTCGATCACCGCGACGCGGGCGAAGTGCTTCGACTCGGCGGGGATCACGTGCCACGGGGCGGCGTCGGTGTCGGTGCGATCCAGCATGTCGTCGATCGCCTCGTGGTAGGCGGCTCGCATGGAGCGGTTTCTCCAGTCGTCTTCGGTCAGCTTCCAGTTCTTGAGGGGATCGCTCTGGCGATCCTCGAACCGGCGGAGCTGCTCGTCGGCCGAGATGTGGAGGAACAGCTTGATGATCACCACTCCCTCGTCCACCAGTGAGCGCTCGAAGCTGTTGATCTCGCCGTAGGCGCGCTCCCACGCGTCGGGCGCGACCAGGTCTTCGATCCGCTCGACGAGAACCCGTCCGTACCAGGTTCGGTCGAACACGGACATGCCACCGTGGCCGGGAAGCGACGGGAAGAACCGCCAGAGGAAGTGATGGCGGGCCTCTCGCTCGGTTGGCGTGCGGAAGGGGGCGACGGTCACATGCCGTGGGTCGAGCGGGGCGACCAAGCGGCGGATGGATCCACCCTTTCCGGAAGCGTCCCATCCCTCCAGCACCACGAGGATCCCCGGCCCGAGCTGGTGGTCTCCGAGTAGCCCTGCGGTGAGGAGTCGCAGGTGCAGGAGGCGTCGCTGTGCGGAGAGAAGCCGCTCCTCAGAGCGCGTCCGGCTGAGGGTCTTGGTGAGGTCGACATCTTCGAGATGCTTTGTCATCGACTCTCATTCAACTCCATGTCGAGACACGGCGAAGGCACCAACCTCCCGGCTGGCGCCCTCGAGCGCGTCGTGATGTTCGCCACGTGTGACCCGAGAAGGTCAGGCCGCCGATTCGCGACCTTGGATCGCCACATGGGCCAGCGCCCCCAGGGCCCCTCCAACGAGGGGAGCCAGGATGAAGAGCCACACCTGCTTGAGGGCGGTTCCACCAACGATGAGGGCGGGGCCGAAGCTCCGAGCCGGGTTGACCGACGTGCCGGTCAACGGGATTCCGATCAGGTGGATGAACGCGAGCGTCATGCCGATTGCCACGCCTGCGGTGGCGGCGTTGCCGAGCTTGGATGTCACGGCGAGGATCACGAAGATGAAGACCGCCGTCATGATCACCTCGACCAAGAAGGCGTGGCCCATGTTGAGCTTGGTCATCGAAGCGCTGCCGTAGCCGTCGGCCCCCAGACCCGTCCGCGTGCGGCTGTAGGCCGGCGAACCGGTGAAGACGGCCCAGAGCACCAGGGCGCCTCCGATCCCACCGAGGAACTGAGCGACCCAGTATCCGATCGCGTCGGTGATCGAGAGACGTCCCGCCACGAGGGCACCGAGGGTGACCGCCGGATTGACGTGACAGCCGGAGATCGCTCCGATCGTGTAGATCAATCCGAGGAGGACGAGGCCGAAGGCCAGAGCGGTGGCGAGCACGCCGGCGGCAACGCTCCCGCCGTCGAACCCGAACCCGAACATGAGCGTGGCGACGCCACAGGCGAAGAACACGAGGATTGCGGTCCCGAGGAATTCCGCAATCAGCTTCCTGGTGAGACTCATGCTTCCCTCCGATCGATCAGTCGGTGTGCTGAGCTGTCGATCGCGAGTGTATGGAACGTTGGCACCGAAGAGGGGGTTGCTCCTCGGAAGACTTGATCCCCGGTCAGGGCCTCCAGCGGAAGTCTGGGGCCCGTCGCTCCGAGAACGCCGCCAGGCCTTCTGCGAGATCTCGCGATTCCCGGGCTGAGGTCTCCCACTTGTCGATCAGCGGCTGAGGGATCTCTGCGGCGAACGCCAGGGAATCGACCATCTCCTTAGCGGCGAGCTGGGTGACGAGCGAGCGCGAGCAGTGGGTCTCGGCGAGCTCTGCGAGGGTCGCATCGAGAGCCGATGGATCCACGACGCGGTCGAGCAGGTGGAAGTCGCTCGGCCTCTGCGGCGTCGATCAGCTCGGCGGTCATCAGCAAGCGATTGGTGGCGCTCGGACCGATGAGGTCGACGGTACGCGCCGTGGACCCCGAGGGGAACGTGATCCCGAGCTTGGCCGGTGTGATCCCGAGCAGCACCGTGGTCGATCCGATGCGCAGATCACACGCCGCCGGCGATCTGCCACCCGCCGCCGACGCAGGCCCCTTCGATGCCGGCAATGGTGGGCCGGGGGAACGCGGCGAGAGCCTCCTCGGCGGCAGCGTTCGCCTCTCGGTAGCCCCCCGGGACGCCTGCATCTCCAAGGCCGAGGCCGATCGCACCTATGTCGGCGCCTGCGCAGAAGTGCTGCCCCCGGCCGCGGACCACGAGCACCCGCAGCTTGGGCGTGAGGGCCTCGTCGAGCATCTCGGGGAGGGCGCTCCAGATGTCGTAGCTGACGGCGTTTCGCTTCTCCGTCCGGTTCAGCCAGAGCGTGGTCACGTGGCCGTTCGGCTCGAGCGCCAACGGTGCGTCCCCGTTCGTCACCGAGCCCCCGAAGTGGAGGTCTGAAGGGTAGGGAGGCGTGCGGCCATCATGGAAGGCAACCTACGTGGGCGCAGCGCCGAGCTCGTTTTCCTCTTCGATGAGGTCGGAGCGGGAGCGACGCAGCCCGGTTCGGGTGATCCCGACGACGGCGTCGATCACGAGCAGAGAGAGTGCCGTCCAGCCGAGCGTGTTGCTCCAGGGGAAGTTCTGGGGCCACTGGATGATCCAGGGAAAGGCATGTCGGTGCTGGAGCGCGGCGGTGTAGAGTCCGGCGAGCCCGATCGCAGCGGCACAGCCGAGGAAGAACAGTACGCGGCTTCTTCGGTAGCGGAGGCCGATTGCAGCGAGGAGCGCGGCACCGACACCGCCCACCGGTGAGGTGAATATCCCGACGAGGACTCCGATGGCCAGGGAAGCGCCGAGGAGCGCGGCGCCCGTACGGTCCTCTCCCTCGTAGCGAAGGGGGTCTGAGAGGGCCGGGACCTCCCAGGCCAGCTCGCGCTGTCGGCGACGCGCCGTGGTGGGCCACACCGCAAGGACGAACGCGAGGATCACGCCTAGCAGCGAGAGCAGCTCGGTGATGTTGATGAGGCGCTGGGGGGCCCACACGAACGAGACGGCTCCGGTGGAGCCGACGGCGAGAGGAGGGATCTTCCACCCGTTGGCGTAGCCGTCGATCAACGTTGGTGCACCAAGGTCCTCGCCGTTGAGCGACGCGTGCCACCCCGACGAGAGGCTCTGGCCGAGCACGAGCCACGATGGACGGCCGGTCCCCTGGAGCGTCCCACTCGCCGACCAGCGGTTGGCGTGGGTCACGTGGACCGTCACCGGTGCC
>JADGOD010000040.1 GCA_017883125.1 Acidimicrobiales bacterium | reverse complement strand
TTCCACGAGCGCGGCCTGTTCGTGGGCGAGAGCCACCCCGTCGCCGAGAACCTCGCGCGGCGCGGCCTCTACCTCCCGTCCGGCGTTGCGCTGACCGACGAGCAGCTCGAGCAGGTCGTGGCGGCGGTGCGACGGGTGCTCCTGTGACGGAGCAGTTCGGCCCGTCGTACGCGAGCGTCTACGACACCCTGTACGGCGAGAAGGACTACGAAGCCGAGTGCGACCTGATCGAGGAAGCCGGCCGGCGGTTCGGGGCGAGACCCATCCACCGGATCCTCGACCTGGGTTGCGGGACCGGCGGGCACGCGTTGCCGCTGACACGTCGCGGCTACGCCGTCGTCGGCGTCGACCGCTCCGAGGAGATGCTCGCCGAGGCGCGGCGCAAGGCCGCCCTCGCGGGCCTCGAAACGCGCTTCATGCGCGGCGACCTGCGCACCGTCCGCGTTGGTGAGCGTTTCGACCTCGTCGCGATGATGTTCGCCGTGCTCGGCTACCAGCTGAGCGACGACGACGTCGCAGCGCTCTATCCCTTCGCAGAGCACGGTGGCGGCGAGCTCGCTCAGTTCATCGATCCCCGTGAGGCCGCCGCAGGGTCCGATGTCCTCTACACCGATGTCTGGACCTCGATGGGCCAAGAGGCCGAGCGAGAGGTGCGATTGCGCGACCTGGCTGGCTACGCCATCGACGGGGGCCTCCTCGCAGCGGCTGCGCCAGATGCCATCGTGCTGCACTGCCTCCCCGCCCATCGGGGCGAGGAGATCACCGACGACGTCCTGGAGGGCCCGAGGAGCCGGGTCTGGGTGCAAGCCGCCCACCGGCGCACGGCGATGCGCGGTGTGTTCCGATGGGTCAGCGGAGAGGGGCCAGAGCGATGAGGATCTCGAAGCAGCAGCGTCAGCATCGGATCGTCCGTCTCCTGGAGGAACAGGTGGTCTCGAGCCAGGCCCAGCTGGTCGATCTGCTCAGCGAAGAGGGGATCTCGGCGACCCAGGCGACCGTCTCGAGGGATCTCGAGGAGCTCGGAGCGATCACCGTTCGGATCCCCGGCGGTGACCGGGCCTTCGCGCTGCCCGCGCTGCCCGCCCAGCAGATCGCCCCCGTCGATCACCTCCGCCGGGTCCTCGGGGAGTGGGCGGTCGAGATCGCCCCAGCCGGGCCTCTGGTCGTGATCCGAACCCCTCCTGGATGCGCTCACGTGGTGGCCTCGGCGCTTGACCGGACGGGACTCGACGGTGTGGTCGGTACGGTGGCGGGAGATGACACGATCATGATCGCCATCGCCGACGAGGTGGGGGTCTCCCACGTCGCCGTCCAGCTCGCCGAGATGGCGGGAATCGAAGTACGACAACAGGGCCGTCGGACGGCCTCGAAGACCGCAGCAAAGAGGAGATGACATGTCGAAGAGAGTGGTACTTGCCTACAGCGGTGGACTAGATACCTCGATCGCCGTCCGGTGGCTCATCGAGAACCATGGTGCCGAGGTGATCTGCGTCGCCGTCGATGTCGGCCAATCGGCGGAGTCTTCCGGGGAGGACTGGGAGGAGATCCGTCAGCGGGCCTTCGCCGCCGGCGCCGTCGAGGCGACGGTGATCGACGCCCGCACCGAGATGGCCGAGGAGTACTGCGTGCCCGCCATCTTCGCCAACGCCCGCTACGAGGGGAAGTACCCCCTGGTCTCGGCCCTGTCACGACCGGTCATCGTCAAGCACCTCGTCGCCGAGGCTCGCCGGCACGGTGCCGACACCGTGGCCCATGGCTGCACCGGCAAGGGGAACGACCAGGTCCGCTTCGAGGTGGGCACTCACTCCCTGGCTCCTGACCTCGACGTCATCGCTCCGGCGAGGGTGTGGGGCATGACCCGGGAGGACTCCATCGAGTACGCCGCCAAGTGGGACATCCCGATCGGTCAGACCAAGACGAAGATCTACTCGATCGACGAGAACCTCTGGGGCCGGGCGATCGAGTGCGGTGCCATCGAAGATCCTTGGGCAACTGCGCCTGACGAGCCGTACACCTTGACCCGCGTCACGACGACGGAGTCTGACGAGATCACCATCTCCTTCGACTCCGGCGTTCCGGTCGCCGTCGATGGTCGCTCCCTCTCGGTCGCCGACATCATCGATGAGGTCGGACGCAGGGCCGGGGCTACCGGCTACGGACGGATCGACATGGTCGAGAACCGCCGGGTCGGGATCAAGAGCCGCGAGGTCTACGAGTGCCCCGGAGCGCTGGCGCTGATCACGGCGCACGCAGACCTCGAGGACCTCTGCCTGGAGCGTGACCTCCATCACGAGAAGGCGCGCATCGAGCCACGCTGGGCCGAGCTGGTCTATGACGGGATGTGGTTCTCGCCGCTCAAGAACTCGATCGACGCGTTCGTCGCCGAGTCCCAGCGTCACGTCACGGGTGACGTGCGGCTTCGCCTCGATCCGCCAGGCGTCCTCCGGATCGAGGGCCGTCGGAGCCCGTTCGCCCTCTATGACCACGATCTCGCCACCTATGACGCGTCAGACACCTTCCGGCACGAAGACGCCGAGGGGTTCGTCCGCCTGTGGGGCCTCGGTGTAGCCACGTGGGCGGCCAAGCAGGGCCGCGACATCCCCTGTGGGTCAGCGTGACCCTCTGGCAGGGGCGCCTCCAGGGCGGCATGGCTGAGGAGCTTGCTGCGCTCTCGGTCTCGCTCCACTACGACCGGCAGCTGGCTGACGACGACATCCGGGGCAGCAAGGCCCATGTCGATGGGCTCGTGCGTGGTGCGATCCTCACCCCAGCGGAGGGTGAGGCGCTTCACGCCGCCCTCGATCAGGTGGCGCAGGAGCTGAGCGACGGGACGTTCGTCGCTGTCGCCGATGACGAGGACATCCACACAGCCGTGGAACGGCGGGTGACCGAGATCGCCGGCGACGCCGGGGCGAAGCTCCATACTGGGAGGTCCCGCAACGATCAGGTGGCCACTGATCTTCGACTCTGGAGCCGGCGCACCCTCGCTGAGGTGGCCTCGGGCGTCGCAGGCCTGCAGGAGACCCTGTTTCGGCGCGCCCAGGAGGCAGGGGAGTCCTACCTACCCGGCTACACGCATCTCCAGCGGGCTCAACCGGTCCTGTTGGCCCACCACCTCGCCGCCCACTGCTGGGCGCTGGCCCGCGACGTGGATCGGCTGGTCGCCACAATCCACCGCTTGAACGTCTCGCCGCTGGGAGCGGGGGCTCTCGCTGGATCGTCGCTTCCGCTCGACCCCGACGCGACCGCCGCGGCCCTCGGGTTCGCCGGCCGGTTCGAGAACTCGCTGGATGCCGTCTCGGATCGCGACTTCGTCGCCGAGGCTCTCTTCGACATAGCGCTCCTCGGGGTCCACCTGAGCCGGATCGGCGAGGAGATCGTGCTGTGGTCGACCGAGGAGTTCGGCTTCTGCACGCTCGATGACGCCTTTGCCACGGGGAGCTCGATGCTGCCCCAGAAGAAGAACGCCGACGTGGCGGAGCTCAGCCGGGGCAAGGCGGGTCGCTTCATCGGCAACCTCACCGGGCTGCTCGTCACGCTCAAGGGCTTGCCCTTGGCCTACAACAGGGACCTCCAAGAAGACAAGGAGCCCCTGTTCGACTCGGTCGAGCAGGTCCTCCTCGTCCTCGCCGCGCTCAGAGGCATGTTCGAGACCATCACCTGGAACACCGACCGCATGAAGGCAGCAGCGGACTCCCAGGACGCTGCAGCAATCGATCTCGCCGAGCTCCTGGTCAAGCGGGGAACGCCGTTCCGCCAGGCTCACGCCATCGTCGGAGGCCTGGTGGCCGAAGCTGCAGCCTCGGGGACGCCGTTCGAATCCCTCGTATCCGCCCATCCGATGCTCGGCGACGAGGCGGTCGCCCTCCTCGCCCCAGGCGTGGCGGTGACGAACCGAACGACGCCGGGAGGAGCTGGGCCAGCCGTGGTCCAAGAACAGCTCACGAGGCTCTCAGAGCGCCTTGCTGAGGAGCAGAGAGCCATCTCGACGCTGCCGTGATCGAGCAGTTACAGCGAGGTGATTTAGGGGGTCCGCGAACGTGCTAGAGTTTCACTTCTGCCCCCTGAGGGGTGCAGGAAAGTCCAGTTCTCCTGCGTTGACACCAACTGGGAGATGGACTAGAGTCATAAGTCCGCCGGCAAGGCCTTCGAATGAGAAGGTTGAGTTGGACGGCAGGTTGTCTCCTCGGAGACAGCCAGGGTCACGTACCTCTGTTCTTCGGGATTCTGTACGTGGTTGCTCCTTGAAAACGGAAGAGTGAGAGCCAAAAGCCAGTGCGGGCGGCATCTCGACATTTTCTGTCGCGATGTCATCTGTCAAAGAACACAGCAATAGGCGGCTGGCATCTCTTTTACTAGAGATGACTGTCGCTGTCGATGCGGAGGAGCCACTCCGCTTCGACTCTCTGATTTCTTGGGAAGACCTTCGGGTCGACTCGGAAGTCTCGATGGAGAGTTTGATCCTGGCTCAGGACGAACGCTGGCGGCGTGCCTAACACATGCAAGTCGAACGAGATTCAGCTGGTGCTTGCATCAGCGAAGATCTAGTGGCGAACGGGTGAGTAGCACGTGAGCAACCTGCCCCGAAGACTGGGATAACACCGGGAAACCGGTGCTAATACCGGATACCTTC
>JADGOD010000003.1 GCA_017883125.1 Acidimicrobiales bacterium | reverse complement strand
TGTCTCTCGATCTCAAAGCAGCTGAGTTCACGTTCCAAGGACTCCGCCCCATCCCCGTCGCCGTCACCACCGTTCACGATGGTCGTACCAACGGCCTCATGTCCCTCTCTGGCGGTCCAGCGGGGATCCTCCCTGAAGCACCGCGGGCGACCGTCAGCATCACCAAGTACAACTTCAGCCACGATCTGATCTTGAACGGCGGGGTGTTCGCCATGCACGTCCTCAGCAACGATCCAGAGATGCTCCCCACGTCACTCGACATCCTGATGACACTTGGTGGGAGCTCCGGCCGTGATGGCCAGAAGCTCGATGCGCTCGAGACCAAGGAGGGCGTGACCGGCGCCCCCATCCTGCTCGGTGCTCTCAGCTACGTCGAGGTCCGCCTCACGGGCAGCCTCGACAACGACGAGAACACCATCTTCGTGGGCGACGTCGTTGCCGCCGAGCGCCTGAACCCGGGCCGCAAGCTGGACATCGGAGAGGCGTGGTCGAAGCTTCCCCCGGAGTGGATCGTGATGTACGAGCACAACCACCACCCCCAGATGGACCACTGCCGGAAGATGCGCGGACTCGCCCCGCAGGAAGGTTGATCCGATGAGCGCTGACAGCGAGGCCCGGCTCCGCCGGGTCGAAGACATCTTGGAGATCCACCAGCTCTTCATCGACTACGGCATGCACCTCGATGCCGGTCGATTCGACGAGTACTCGCAGCTCTTCGCCACTGATGGCGAGGTCTTGCTTGGCCCGATGGGGAAGGCGAAGGGGCGCGAGCAGATCCGCGAGACGATGACCAGGGCCCTTGATGGGCTCGTTGGCAAGACCTTCCACGTGATCTCCAGCCCGATGGTGCAGATCGACGGAGACTCCGCGACCTCCGAGGTCATGTGGACCATGATCCAGCGAGGCGACGACGGCAAGCCCGAGGTGGCCATGCTGGGTCGGCATCGTGACAAGCTCATCCGTGAAGATGGTCGTTGGAAGATCCTGCTCCGCAGGGGGCTCATCGACGTACCGAGCCTCTATCCGACTGGAGCCTGACATGTCGAAGTGTCCTGTGGCCCACGACTACAACCCGCTCGATCCAGAGACGGTCCTCGACCCCTATCCGGTCTTCCGTCGCCTGCGCGAAGAGGGACCCGTGTTCTACTTGCCGGAGCTCGACCACTACATCGTCACCCGCTTCGACGACATCGAGAAGATCCTGCTCGACCGCGAGACCTGGTCTGCGGCGAACGCGTCCTCCCCGCTCAACCCGGTCTGCGAGGAGGCCCAAGCCATCTTGGCCGCCGGCTACAGGCGGGTCCCGACGTTGAACAACGCCGATCCCCCGCGCCACGCCCCGATGCGTCGCTCCGTCCTCTCGGTGATGTCACCGCGGCGGCTCAAAGCCCTTGAGCCCACGTTGAGGACCTACGCCGAGGACCTCGTTCGAGGGTTCATCGACGAGCCCGAGATCGACTTCGTCGATCGCTTGGCATTCCCCTTCCCTGGGTACGCTGCGTTCAGCCTCCTCGGATTCCCCGATGCAGATACCGAGACGCTGAAGGAGTGGAGCGCGAACCGGATCCTCTTCACCTACGGCCGGCTGTCTGAGGCTGATCAGGTGAATGTGGCGAGAGAGATCGTCGACTTCTGGCAGTACGTCGAAGCCCACGTGGCGGCGCGCTCAGCCAATCCCGAAGATGATGTCACCTCGGATTTGATCCTGCTGTCCCGTTCAAAGCCTGAGCAGCTCAACGAGTTCGACATCGTCAACATGGTGTATTCGATGGCGCTGGCTGGACACGAGACGACCTGCAACACCATCGGAAGCGGGGTGAGGGCGCTTCTCGAGAACCGCTCGGAGTGGCTGGAGCTCGTTGAGCAGCCCGACCTGATCCCAAACGCCGTCGAGGAGATCCTCCGCTACGACGGCCCGGTGCTCAACCACCGCCGTTTGGCCAAGGTCGACACACAGGTCGGTGGCGTCGACGTACCGGCCGGCGCCAACGTGATGATGTGTCTTGCCTCAGCAGCGCACGACCCTGCTCACTTCAGCGATCCCGACACGTTCGACATCCACCGCGCTGACGCAGACCTGCACCTCTCGTTCGGCAAGGGACCTCACCTCTGCCTCGGGGCTCCCCTCGGGCGGCTCGAGGTGCAGATCGTGCTCGAGCTGCTCACGGCGCTGACGCCCAAGATGGAGATCGTCCCCGATCAGAGCTTCGACTACAGCCCCAACGCCCTGTTCCGTGGGCTTCGGCACTTGATGGTGGCTCCGGGGGGGCTTTCATGAGCGACGAGCCGATCGTCGATGAAGAGGCGTTCGCCGCCACACAGCGACTCATCCGACTGACGGCCCTTCGCGGCTCCCCGATCGAGGGAGACGGCTGCGCGAACTGCTACTACTACCTCGAGCCCGGCGCCGAGCTGGCGTTCTGCTGGCAGGAGAAGCTCCAGATGCTCGTCGGAGCGAGCTGGTGGTGCCACTTCTGGGAGATGACCGATGACGACTGAACCGATGTTCTCTCGCGACGAGGTCGAGGCCGCGTTCAAGACCTACTTCCTCGTCGGGCCTGTCTATGAGGACTGGATCGCCTGGTCGCAGATCTTCACCGACGATGCCGTCTACTTCGATCACTTCTACGGCCGCTTCCGTGGTCCGGCGGAGATCGAGTTCTTCCTCGAGACGACGATGATGTACGGCAAGCACTGCTATACCGCGCTCGAGTGGTACAACATCGACGGCAACCGGATCGTCTGGAAGGGGATCAACCGGGCGGATCACCCTGATGAGACCCAGCTACCGTTCGAGTTCCCGAGCCTCCAGATCATCCGCTACGCCGGGGACGGCAAGTTCAGCTCCGAAGAGGACTGGTGGATCCCCTCGGAGATGACGGCGTACGCCAAGGGGTACTGGAAGGCGTGTCAGGCGATCGATCCCGACTACCCCGAGAAGCTCTCCCGCCGGCACTGGGGTGAGATCGAGTGGGCCCGGCCCGCTGAGGGCCACGTGGCGCGTCCGTCTTGGTATGGACGTGAGCACGAGATCCCAGTGGTCCGCCGCATCGAAGACATGGATTTCGGCGAGCGAATCTAAAGGTGACGTCTCGGAACCCCTGACTTCGACGCCTCAGTCGAGGTCGAAGAACCTCATCGTGGCGTCGATGGCGCCGAAGTCCGATGGGGTCGCGAAGTGGTCGACTCCAGGGAGCGTGACCAGCTCAGCCGAGGGCAGCGCTGCGACCAGCCGCTCTGCACTCGGCTCGTCGCGATCGCCGAGGACAACGAGGACAGGGCAGGTCACCTTGGCGAGCATCGCTTCGTCGATCGTCGGGCGCGGCCGCTTGAGGAAGGCGACGAGAGAGGGGACGTCGCTGTGGGTCGTCGCCGCCAGCCTGCGGAAGAGACGGAGATGGACGTCTTCGGGCTCGTTTTCGGCTTCGAGCGCATCGATGATCACTTGGGTGTCGTTGTTCCCGAAGACGCTGTCGCCAATGCCGAGCAGGGCGATGCGCCGGAACGAGTCGGGATGGGCGATCGCCATGCGGAGCACCTGTTGGGCTCCGATCGAGAATCCCACCGCGTCATAGGGCGGAGATCCCGGAAGGGACTTGAAGAGCGCCTCTGGGACATCGGCGTAGTCGGCGGGATCCGAAGACGCTGGAGAGCTCCCGTGACCCGGCAGATCGATCTCGGGCGCGTCGCAGCCGAAGTCAGCCAGGATGTCGACCCAGCCATTGCTCCTCCAGTTGTGTTCGAAGCTCGAGGAGAAGCCGTGGATGAGGATGAGCGTCTTTGGTGGGGTGGCCATGGTGGAATGCGAATCTAGTTGCGCTGTGACCTCTTCGCATCACCCGTCGCCACGATCCGAGGAGCGCGACTGGCCGACCAACTCCCCGATCAGCGGAGCCATCTACGGATCGAGGTCGAGAGATCCCAGCCTGCATGAGCGGGGCGCGAGGCTTAGTGTTCGTTCATGACTGATTCAAGGAACGTCGTCGTCATCACCGGGGCGGGCGGCATGGGTTCGGCGATCGCCCGCCGCATCGGCACCGGTTCCACGGTGATCCTCGCTGACTTCAACGAGGGGCTGCTGAAGTCCGAGGCGAAGCTCCTGACGGGGACGGGATACGACGTGTTGAGCCGCGTCGTCGACGTCTCGGAGAAGGACTCGGTCCAGGCGCTCGCCGCAGAGGCGGCGGCCTTGGGCCCGGTGACCGCGCTGGTGCACACCGCCGGGCTCTCCCCCGTCCAGGCTTCGATCGAAGCGATGCTGCGTGTCGATCTACTCGGCACGGCTCTGATGCTCGACGCCTTCGGTGGAGTGATGAGCACTGGGGGGGGCGGGCGTGTTCATCGCATCGATGGCCGGAACGATGGCGGTCTTGGATCCTGACCTCGAGCAGCGTCTCGCCACCACCTCGACAGAGCTCCTCTTGGACCTGCCAGAGCTCACGCCGGAGGCGTTGGCTGACTCAGGGACCGCCTACGGGGTCGCCAAGCGCGCCAACCAGCTGCGCGTCCGGGCAGCCTCGCTGAGATGGGGCCGGCGTGGTGCCACGGTGAACTCCATCTCTCCTGGCATCATCTCGACTCCGATGGGAAACGCCGAGCTCGAAGGCCCGAACGGAGACATGATGCGTGCGATGATCGCAGGATCCGGAACCGGTCGCGTCGGGACGCCAGAGGACATCGCCGGTGTGGTGGAGTTCCTGATCAGTCGACACGGCAGCTTCATCACGGGAGCAGACCTCCTCGTCGATGGTGGGGTCGTCGCAGCGCTGGTGACGCCGGGCTGAGCGAGCACCCGAACCGTGGGTCCTCGGCCCGCGAGTTGAGGTCGGGTGGAGCCGCCAATCTATAGTCCCCCACCGTGAGCGTCTCCTGCCCACAAGCGGGGCGGCGGACCGATGGCCGAAGCCTTCGCCAACCTTGTCTCGAGATTCACGATGCTGCCGCAGGACGCGATGATCCTCATCGGAGGGTGACCCCGATGATGGCGATCTTGCCTGGGTTCGGAATCGCCACCGAGACGTTCTGAAGGTCGTCGCACGACCCGACGTCTCGTACAATCACCGAATCTGACGACATGAGCCACCCATCTCTGAGAGTCGAAGACGGGCTCCAAACTGCGCGATTCCCGGCGAACAGCGGGCTGGGCCACCCGTGATGGTCGACCGCTCGATCTCGTTCTCCGTGAGGGGAGCGACCCCGGGGCCTCTTGTCACCTGACGATGCGGTCCACCAGGGGAGCTCACCACCGTGCTCCAGAGGATCTACCCGTCACTCCATGACAGGGGTCCGAACCGCCCGCCGTGACCGGTTGCTGCTCGTCGGAAGCCCCCAAGAGGTGATCGACGAGATCCTCTAGGACCACGAGATCCTCGGACACGAACGATTCCTGGCTCAGGAGGGCCTCGGAGGTCTCTCCTCCACCAACACCGCCCGCTCGGTCGAGATCCTCGCGACCGAGATCCTGGCGGCGGTGCGCCGAGAGACCGGATCGCTCGTCACCTCGGTCGATCCGATGCCGTGCCCCGGCCGGCGATCGAACCGAGGATCGCTCAGGCTCCCCCGACCGCATCGTTGATGGCCGTGACGTCATCATGGTCCAAGGTGACCCAGGCGGCGTCGACGTTGTCATCGAGGTGTCTGATCTGGGAGGTGCCGGGTATCGGAAGCATCATCGGCGAACGCTTGAGGATCCACGCCAAGGCGATCTGCGCTTCGGAGACCCCCTCTCGAGCCGCCAGCGACTGGACGACGCCCCGAGCCGCGTCGTCGACCGCAACGGGCTGCCAGGGCAGGAACGGGATCCCCTCGTGCTCACAGACCTCGAGGACGGCGTCAGCGCCGCGCTCGCCCGCGTTGTACTTGTTCTGAACGGAGGCGACGGTGCAGAGCCGCTGCGCGAGGCGCAGCTGTTCGACGGTCACGTTCGAGACCCCGATGTGACGAACCTTGCCGGCGTTCTGGAGCTCGACGAACGCCCCGACGGTCTCTTCATAGGGGACCTTGGGGTCGGGCACATGGACCTGGTAGTGCTCGAGATGATCGAGGCCGAGGCGCTGAAGGCTCAGGTCGCACTGGCGCTTGATCTGCTCGGGATCTCCCCTCGGCGGGAGGCTGAGCTCTCCTGGAAGCATCTTGCGCGGCTCGAATCCCGCCTTTGTGCTGATCAGGAGACCCTCAGGGTAGGGAGCGATCGCCTCGAAGATGATCTCCTCGGACTGCCCATAGCCGTAGATGTCAGCGGTATCGATGAAGTTCACGCCTCGCTCGATGACGCGCCGCACGAGTGCCCGTGCCTCTTCGCGGTCACGGACCCCCTCGGCGTTTCGAGCTCCCGAGATCCGCATGGCTCCAAAGCCCAATCGACGCACGGGGACATCGCCGATCAGGAGCGTTCCGACCGTCTGGTCGTCCAAGACCCGAGCTGGCTGCATCGATGCCCTCCTCTTGTGTCCGCCAGCTTGGATCGCCGCCGGAGTAGCTTCGACAAGAAGACACAGCAAGCAAGCGACGGGCGTCTTGCCGAGGCTACTGCGGTCGTCTGGAGGAATGCAGCGATGAGATTCACCGTCCAGTACCCGATCGCGGTGTCCGACTGCACTCGGGACCTTCTCGGGGCAGAGGGCATGACCCGATTCGCTGCGGCAGCCGAGCACGCCGGATTCGCGGCTCTGGCGTTCACGGAGCACCCGATCCCTTCAGAGAAGTGGATTCGGCGCGGCGGGCACGAAGCGTTCGATCTGACCACGGGTCTCGGGTTCTGCGCAGCGGTCACGCGCCGGATCCGCCTCATGCCCTATGCGATGATCCTCCCGTACCGGAACCCGTTCATGGCGGCCAAGGCGATAGCGACGCTGGACGTGCTCTCTGACGGCCGGGTGACCCTGGTGGCAGGCGTCGGGTATCTGCGCTCAGAGTTCGCAGCGGTCGGAAGCGAGTTCGACGAGCGTAACGAGCTCTTCGACGAGGCCGTCGAGGTTATGCGCGGCATCTGGTCCACCCGGGGATTCGCGTTCGATGGACGCCAATTCACGTCGCTGGCTCAGACGGCACTCCCCCCTCCACCCCAGGGCGACGATCTTCCGATCTGGATCGCCGGAAACTCCAGGCGGGCACGCGAGAGGGCGGCCCGAGTGGGTCAAGGCTGGGCCCCTCTCCTCATCGATCACGACAAGGCGGCAACCATCCGCACCGCGGCCCTACCGTCACTCGACGCCCTCGCGGCAGCGGTGGCCGACCTTCGAGAGAGGTGCGAGTCAGCGGGCAGAGATCCACGCTCGCTCGACATCCAGCTCGAGTCCGCCGAGACGAACGTGCTGATCCACGGTCACTCACTGGAACGCCACGCGGAGTTCCTGGCACAGCTCGCTGACATCGGCGTGAACTGGTTCGTCGTCAACACCCCGGCGGCGAGCACCGGAGAGGCCCTCGAGGCCCTCGCTCGCTACGGCGAAGAGGTGATCAGCCCGATCGAGTCAGGTCGCGGCCGTCTCGTGAGGTGACCAGCGGTGGGGGGCGCGTTGAGCGTCGAGCTCGGCGCGGCCGCCCGCGAGGAGGCCGGAGGCGGCTCCCGTCGCGGCCGAGGGACTCCCTCGCCCACGCCTTCGCCGCATCGTTCTGGTGGTCGTTCGGAACAGGTGCTTTGGCCGTGATCCCGCCGCTCGTCCTCACCCGCGGCCCGGCGGCATCTCGCCCAGCGAACCAGCTCGTCGAGGAGCGCCGAGCGTGCCGCCCCGAGGGCGGTGATCAGCCTTCGAGGCGAGCCTTCACCTCGAGCCAGGCGTTCTCGATCCTCTCTACCAGCGGCTGAGCGACATCTCGGGCGTCCTTCCCTGCGAGATCGAGCTTGACGATCGCCTCATCGATCGAACTGCGGAGGTCCTTAAGAAGCTTGGTGACATCCTCGCCTACCTTGTCGAACTCGCTCACGTCACTCTCCTCTTCGTCGGTGTCAACATTCAGTATTGTGCGCTTCATGCCCGAGAAGGTCCAGAGGCCAAGGTCACACCTCGTGAGGCCCCATGCGGACAGGTCTCGTGCGACGGAGCTCCGATGACGCCCGGGCGGAGCGGCGGCGACTCCCGTGACATGTCGGCACCGGGGACGCCTGGTCCCTGGACGTGGATCGTGACCTGGGGGGTCATGCTCCGCCCCGGTTGGCATGCCCTGCGGGTCGTGGCCTTCGACGCCGAGGAGGCGCTGGCTGTGGCCCGAGCGCTCCGCCCCGATCTTCCCAATCCCCGCACGGCGTATCTGGCCGCCGTCAGGGATGACGAAGCGTTCGGCGGTTCAGGGTCCTCGTAGTCTGTGTCCAACCCCGTCGCCGAGTCGACGAGATGGAAGGGACCGCTCATGAACGATCTGTTCTCGATTGACGGAAAGGTGGCCCTCGTCACCGGAGGCAGCCGCGGCATCGGGAAGATGATCGCCACCGGCTTCGTCGAAGCCGGTGCGACCGTCTACATCTCGTCGCGCAAGGCCGAGGTCTGCGACCAGGTGGCGGCCGAGCTGTCGGCGGTGGGCACCTGCCTGTCGCTCCCGGCCGACCTGAGCACGCCCGCCGAGTGCGCCCGCCTGGCCGGCGAGATCGCCGAGCGCGAGCCCATG
>JADGOD010000039.1 GCA_017883125.1 Acidimicrobiales bacterium | reverse complement strand
GTGTCACCAACGTGTTGGCTGGGTACATCTAGACGGCGGGGCGTCTCCGACGTACCGTCGGAGGATGGACGTGCCGAACATCCTCCTGATCATGACGGACGAAGAGCGGTACCCGCCGCCCTACGAGACCGATGAGCTCGGAGCGTTCCGGAGGAACCAGCTCACTGCCCGTGAGGCGATAAAGGAAGGCGGGCTCGAGTTCCACCGTCACTACGCCGGCTCGACGGCCTGCCTACCCAGTCGGGCGACGCTGTTCACCGGCCAGTACCCATCGCTCCACGGTGCATCGCAGACCGATGCGATGGCGAAGAAGAACACCGACCCCGACATGAACTGGCTGGACCCCGACGAGGTCCCGACGCTCGGCGACTGGTTCCGTGCGGGTGGCTACGACTCTCACTACCGGGGCAAGTGGCACATCAGCCACCCTGACCTCCTCATCCCCGGCACGCACGAAGGGCTGATGGCGTCTGACAACGATGGCAGGCCCATCCAGAGGGCGGTCGATGCCTACAAGAAAGCCGACCGGCTCGATCCTTTCGGCTTCTCCGGGTGGATCGGAAGAGAGCCGCACGGTGCGGCCAAGGCCGATACCGGCTCGGTACGGGACGGGCTCTTCGCCGAACAGGTGGTCGAGCTCTTCGGTGACATCGCTGCGAACCGCAAGCAGGGGCCGTGGCTGGCGGTGGCGTCCTTCGTGAACCCCCACGACATCTCCTTCAACGGATGGGCCTGGGACAACCTGATCGGATTCCCTGGCCCTGGCGAAACCACCCCTGACGTCCCGGCGCCGCCGTCACAGTCCGATTCGTTCGCCGGGAGGCCCACGTGCCAAGAGCAGTGGAAGGAGACGTGGGTCAAGATGACCTACGAGCAGTCTCCTGACGACGCGTATCGACGGCTCTACTACCACCTCCACAAACTCGTCGACGGTGCGATCGCCCGCATCCTCGAGGCACTTCACGAGAACGGCCTCGCCGAGGACACCATCGTGGTGTTCACCTCGGATCACGGTGACCTCGTCGGCTCGCACGGCGGGATGATGCAGAAGTGGTACAACGCATTCGACGAGTCGATCCGTGTGCCGCTCTACGTCAAGGGCCCGGGCGTCGCCGCCACCGTCGAAGGGGTCTCGACACCGACGAGCCACGTGGATCTGATCCCGACGCTGATGGGGCTGGTGGGCATCGACGTGGAGCGGGCGGCCGCCGGTGTAGCCCAGCACCACTCAGAGGCGCGACCCCTTCCCGGGAGGGATCTCAGCGGGATGATCACCGGCAAGATGGCTCCCGAGTTGGTTGCGAGCCCGATCTACTTCATGACCGAAGACGACTTCTCTCGGGGGATCAGCGAGTTCAACCTGTTCAATGGCGCGCCGTATGACGCCGTCGACAACCCCTCGAAGGTCGAGGCCGTCGTCGCCACCCTGCCGACGGGCGAGAACGGTGCGGAGGAGCTCTGGAAGCTCAACCACTACTACGAGCGCCTCGACGAGTGGAACGCAGATCACGGCCTTCCGAAGAACCCCTTCGCCGGGCAAGCGGCCGATCCCTTCTTCGAGCTCCACAACCTGAGCGCAGACCCAGAGGAGCGCTCGAACCGCGCGCGTGACGACGCAGAGAGCCTCTCGAAGATGAAGTCAGTCCTGGATGCCCAGCGAGAGCTGAAGCGGCTCGTTCCCTCGCTACACAACCCGTAGGGCTGAGGCCAACCTGACGATGGGCCTCTCGCTTGTCGACGACTGCGGGAGCAGCCACCTCGAGCTCGAGGAGAACGGCCTGACACCAGGAGCTCAACCGGCGGGGACCAAGCACTCGGGCACAGCGATCACTGTGCGATTCAAGGAGGTAGGGAATGTCAGATTCGCTGGAGAAGCTGGCGGCCAAGCAGGCCATCACCGAGGTGCTCTACCGCTACTGCCATGCGGTCGATCGGATCGATCCCGACTTGGGATCGAAGATCTGGCATGCGGATGGGCTGGCCCACTACGAGGGGATCTTCGAGGGCACGGCCCAGGACTTCATGGAGTTCGTGCTGCAGAGTCACAGGACGACCGAAGCCACGTCACACCAGCTGACGAACGTCCTCATCGACGTCAACGGCGATCGGGCGACCAGCGAGAGCTACGTCACCGCGTGCGTTCGGGCGGGTGGCACCGATATCGTCGTCCGCGGTCGCTACTCAGATACCTGGTCGCGTCGAGCCGGCGAGTGGCGCATCGACGAGCGCCACTACCGCCACGACATCGTCCAGGTGCTTCCAGTCGGAGAACGGTCACTCCCGATCACCGACGGACCAGCCTGACCGGCGCTCACGCCAGTGCTGCAGCGAGCGCTACTTGAACGCAGGCAGCACTTCGTTCTCGAAGAGGCGCAGGCTCGACCACGCCAGCTCGATCGGCATGCCCCCGCACATCGGGTGGAAGAGTGCATAGGGGAACGGCGAGGCCCTCTGCTCCTCCACGAACTGCTCGGGAGTCAGCACCCGGTACTGGCCGGTGGTGCGGAGCTCGTCGGAGTCGGTGACGGTGCGAAAGGGGCTTGCGATGTCGTCTTGGGCCTGCCAGACACCGTAGGCGTTGGTCTCGTGGAGGAAGAACGGCGCCATCTGCTCCCACCCCTCCTCTGGATCCTCGGCCAGCGCCACCACCTGGTTGGTGCCGATCGGGCTGGGGCCGGGGTCTGGACGGCCGAGCCTCTGAACCTCGTCCCTGTAGAACTTCCACACCTCCGGCTCCGTGGGGATGAATCCGTCGGCGATACGGGCGGCCCGCTGAGCGGCCGGCTTGCTGCTCCCGCCGAGCGAGATGGTCGGACCGCCTGGCCGGAACGGCGCCGGCGTGATGTGCACCGTGCGGCCACGGTACTTGAATGGCTCGCCCGAGAAGGCCGCCTTCAGCACGGCAACGGCTTCGGTCACCCGCTTGCCCCGCTCGTTCATCGGCACGTCGAACATCGCGAACTCTTCGTGCACGTAGCCACCGGCCATGATCATGTCGACCCGCCCCCTGCTCAGGTTGTCGAGCACAACCATGTCCTCGGCGAGGCGCAGCGGGTCGTGGAATGGGGCGATCAACGCAGCAATGATGAAGCGGACGTTCGTCGTGCGAGCCGCCATCGCGGCGAGAATCGGGATGGGGCTCGGGAGATAGCCATCCGGGGACCCGTGATGCTCAGAGACGCCGATGGTCGTGCAGCCCAAGGAGTCGGCCCACTCCGCCATGTTGAGGGCCGCGGCATAACGGTCAGCCATAGTTGTGTCAGCAAAGTCCGGGTTGCGGAAGTCGAAGCGAAGTCCGAAGAGCATGGCCGGAGTCTAAGGCCGGGCGACCACCATCGTCGCTCCATTCCGTTCCCGCAACCCGAGGGCGTCAGCCCTGAAGAAATGCGGAGCCCTGGGTCATGAACTCGACCGCCTGGCGGCGAGCAAGCGGTCCGAACGGAGAAGGACCGGGGGGGAACGTCGGACCCTCTGCCAAGTTGTCGAGCATATCTCGGGCGACGTCGTCGGGGTCGGCCAGGCCCTCGAGCTCCCGGCCGTTGAGCACCCGACGGAACGCGGGCGTATCAGTCTGGCCCAACACCATGGCCAGCACGTCCACGCCCAGCGGGCCCAGCTCGGCCCACAGCGACTCACCGAGCAGCAGGTTGAACGCCTTTGACGCGCCATAGACCGCGAGGTGCGAGCCACCCGCCCACGCCGCGCCCGAGGTCACCAGGACGATGCCCCCCTTGCCCCGCTCCACCATCAGCCCGCCGAAATGGTGCGTGGCACCAACCACCGTGGCGCAGTTCCGGGCGACCATCCCCTGCCACACCTCCACCGGCTTGTCGAGGAAGTGCGACATGTTCGGGTCGGCCCCCGCGTTGTAGACAAGCAGCCCGACCTCGAGGTCGGCCGTCGCCTCGGCAAGAGTGGAGGCAGCCTCCGCGTGACTGAGGTCGAGCGCCACCGTCCTGGTCTCCCCGGTGACCGTCGCCGCCACCTCGTCGAGCGCCCCCTGGCGCCGCGCCACCAGCACGACGTTCACGCCGCGTGCTCCGAGAAGGCGAGCGACCGAAGCCCCGACCCCCTCAGACGCACCGGCGACCACGGCCCATGGCCCATAGCGTTCGGCGAAGTCCATGGGTTGGCACGTTAGGTGCTGGGGCAGGTTCCGCCAAGGTGACGCCCAGAGAGCCCTCGAGCCGAGATCGGCCGTCGACGAATGGCTGGGCCGATCCCGCCAGTCGGTCACGAAGCGAGATTCGACGCTGGATTGGCATACTTCTGCCTCACACATGGGGGTACCGATGATCAAGGGTCTGAGCGAGGTGCAGCCGATGCCAACGGGCCATGTGATCCCGACAGAAGCTCGGCGTCTGTCCCCAAGGCCGCCATGAGACCGATTCCCTCTCCTCATGGACGATGGGCCCGTGTCCTCACGTGATCATTCAGGGTCCTGTCGACGCTGCTCTCTCACGCTGCTCGACCTTCCCGGAGACCCGCGGATACGGTGCTCGCATGCATCTCATGATCACCGGTGTCGACGAGCATGGTCGGTCCTGCGTTACGAGCGACCGTGAGGTGACGTTCGCCGGCGGGACCGAAGGCGGTGGATTCTCCTTCGC
>JADGOD010000038.1 GCA_017883125.1 Acidimicrobiales bacterium | reverse complement strand
TGGTGGGTGCCAACCTGAACGAGTCCCTCGAGCTCTCAACGATCGTCCTGACCATGTACGACTCGAGGACGAACCTCTCCGCAGACGTGGCGAACGATGTGCGGGAGCACTTCCCCGACGAGGTCTGTGCCACCGTGATCCCCCGGACCGTCCGTCTCTCGGAGGCCCCGTCCTTCGGACAGCCCATCACGGTCTTCGATCCTCAATCCCGCGGTGCGACGTCGTATCGTGATCTAGCCAAGGAGGTGGCCAATGGCGCGCCGAAGCGGGCTGGGTAAGGGCCTTGGGGCCCTGATTCCCACCGAGACCAATGCAGTCGATGGCGAGGTCTTGCGAGAGGTCCCGGTCACCGCGATCGTGGCCAACTTCTACCAGCCCCGCGAGGAGTTCGACGACGACCAGCTGGCGGCGCTGACTGCATCGATCAGGGAGCTCGGCGTCCTCCAGCCGATCCTGGTCCGTCCGATCGACGAGGATGAAGACTCCTTCGAGCTGATCGCCGGAGAGCGGCGGTGGAGGGCGGCCAAGAGGGCCGGCCTGGTCACCATCCCGGTCCTGGTGAGATTCGACACCTCCGACCAGTCGAGCCTCGAGCAGGCGCTGGTGGAGAACCTCCAGCGTGCGGATCTGAACGCGATGGAAGAGGCCAACGCCTACCAGCGCCTCATCGACGAGTTCGGGCTCACGCACGACGAGACGGCCACCAGGGTTGGCAAGTCCCGCGCTGCGGTCACGAACACCTTGAGGCTCCTCCAGCTCCCACAAGGCGTGCAGCGGGCCCTCAAGGAGGGCGCGCTGAGCGCCGGTCACGGCCGAGCGCTGCTCGGCACCCCGGATCGGCTTCTCCAAGAGGAGCTCGTCACCCGAATCGTGGCCGAGGGCCTCTCCGTGCGAGCCACCGAGGAGCTCGTCAAGAACGGGGGAGTGGTGGTCGAGGTCGAGGTGGTGGTCGAAGAGCCGGCGACCCGTCCGGGCGCATCAGTCACCGAAGCTCGGCGAACCGCACCCCGACCCCTTCCCGCACCGGGCATCCTCGAGCTCGAGGAGCTGCTCTCGTCGTACCTCGACACACGGGTCAAGGTGGACGTCTCGTCCCGTCGAGGAAGGGTGATGGTCGACTTCGCCACCTTGGAGGATCTTGAGCGCATCTACCGGCTGATGCTCGGGAATCAGAGGCAAAACGAGGGGTGACAAACCCTCAAGTGGCCCTGTTTCAGGGACACTAAACTATCTCTCTATAGTTTTCCCCACCTGTGGCTTAGGTTGTGGATTGCCACCTTATCGCCCCGCAGGTGACAGAACGGTGACCTGGGCGAGAGAGAACAGCCTCATGCGATGGTTGAGGTACTGAAGAAAATTCAGGAAGCCTGGAATCGGTCCGGCCGGGGAGAGGAGTCCTCCCGGGTCTCGGCCCACCGGATGATCGCGCTGGCCAGCGCCTCTCCGATCTCCGTGGCCCGCTCGACGACGACGTCGAGTGGACCGATCTCGACCACCACGGCGGGCATCCGGGTCTCTCGGAGCACCGGAACGCTCATGCCGGAAGCTGTCGCCCCTCCGGGGAACCTCTGGGGGACCGCCTCGACGATCCGGGTGGCCAGCTCCCGGCCCGAGGTGGACTCATAGGAGTAGCCCGAGTAGTACGAGACGGCCCACCCGACGTCGTCGGGGCGCAGGCGCAGCCCGATGTAGGTGTCGACGGCCCCGACGTTGGCCTCATGGGCCTGGCCGGACTCCTCAGGGTGGTGCAGGAGCGTGACCCGGGCACCAGCACCGGCCAGGCGGCGGCTCACCGAGGCGGCGATCGAGCCGAGCCCGCCGATCTCACCGATGCCGACATGTCGGCCACTCAGGGTCGGGGGGGTTGAGCGCAGCAGCTCGCGCTCGCGGACCATCGAGACCAGCTCGAGGGTCTGATGGCGCGACGAGACCCGCACGAGCTCGCTCACCGTGGCCAGACCGGCCGTGGCATCGGCCGGGAGCTGCACGTTGCGCTGGAACTCGGCCAGGGCGCTCGACGTGAGGTCGCCGAAGATCCCGTCGACCCGGCCGGTATCGAAGCCGAGGGAGCAGAGCCGGCTCTGGAGCTCGGCGACGTCATCGCCCCGGAGCATCGGATGGGCCCGGTAGAGGAGGCGGTCGCCGAGGCGGAGACCGGCCTCGACCAGCGTGGTCCAGGTGCTCGTCCCGACGATTCCATCGATCCGCAGGCCCCGCTGGCGCTGGAACGCCTCGACGGCCGCCCTCGTGGAGGGTCCGAACGTGCCGACGGGGTCGGTGATGGGCGTCAGGCCGGCAGCGGCGAGGCGCGTCTGGAGGTCAGAGACCGATTCACCGACGCCACCTTCCGAGAGGGGCAGGGCCCCGGTGCTCATGCGAGGTGGGCGCTGATCTCCTGGAGCAGCTGGCCCTTGGGCTTGGCCCCGATGAGTCGCTGGACCGGCTGGCCGTCCTTGAACAGCACCAGGGTCGGGATGCTCATGACCTCGAACCGGCGCGTGACGTCGAGGTTCTCGTCGATGTTCAGCTTGGCGATCGTGAGCTTGCCTGCCTGCTCCTCGGCGATCTCCTCGAGGATCGGGGCGATCATCTTGCACGGACCGCACCACTCTGCCCAGAAGTCGACGAGCACCGGCACGGTCGAGCTCCCCACCAGCTCGTCGAACGTGGCATCGGTAAGGGTGGCAATCTTGTCGCTCATCGTGAACTCCTCTTTGATGGTCGTGTCAGAGTACAACGCCGCTCGGCGGCGGAAGATTCCCGTCGGCGCTAAGGCGCCCGGGAGGCTCTAGAGGCCCTGGGCCTCGAGCCAGCGCTCGGCGTCGATGGCCGCCATGCAGCCGGAGCCGGCCGCCGTGATGGCCTGGCGGTAGACGTGGTCCTGGACGTCGCCGCAGGCGAAGACGCCGTCGACCGTGGTGCGTGATCCGTCATGCACGGCGAGATAGCCGTTCTCGTCGAGGTTCAGCTGGCCGGCGAAGAGGTCGGTGGCCGGCCGATGGCCGATGGCCACGAACACCCCCTCGGCGTCCATCGTCGACGTCTCGCCGGTCACCGTGTCGATCAGGGCGAGCTGCTCGACCTTGGACCCTCCGATCACCTCGGTGACCTGGGTGTTCCACTTGAAGGAGATCTTCTCGTTCTCCACGGCGCGCTCCTGCATGATCTTCGACGCCCGCAGCGAGTCGCGACGGTGGATGATGGTCACCGAGGCGGCGAAGCGGGTCAAGAAGATAGCCTCTTCGACGGCAGTGTCCCCGCCGCCGACCACGACGACCCGCTGCTCGCGGAAGAAGAACCCGTCGCACGTCGCGCACGTCGACAGGCCGTGGCCGAGGAGGCGATCCTCACCGGGCACGCCGAGCATCAGGGCACGTGCCCCGGTGGCGATGATCAGGGCCTCGGCTGAGTACGTCGGCTCGGCGGCCTCGGGATCGCCCACCCAGGCCCGGAAGGGCCGGGAGGAGAGGTCGACCCGAGAGACCTTCTCGGTCCGGAGATCGGCGCCGAATCGGGCGGCCTGGGCGCGCATCTGGATCATCAGCTCAGGGCCCATGATCCCGTCGGGGAATCCGGGGAAGTTCTCGACCTCGGTGGTCAGCATCAGCTGGCCGCCGGGCTGGTCAGAGGTGGAGGAGGGCTCGCCCTCGATGATGATGGGCTCCAGCTGGGCCCGAGCGGTGTAGACCGCGGCGGTCAGTCCGGCCGGGCCTGATCCGACGATCAGTACCTTGCTCGAGGTGGTCATTGGTGATCCTCTCAGGGCTTCGGGGGGGTGGCGGTGGGCGGGTTCCGCTTCGACCAGCCGTAGAGGCCGCCTGCTGAGAACATGATGCCCAGCACCGTGTACGAGGCCCACACGTGGCCGGCGAAGAGGTAGACGTCGAAGAGGCGCAGGACGGCGACCGCCACGACCACGGCGAACACGACCACCATGGCCGAGATGAGCAGCCCGTAGACGATGGTCCGGCCGACCAGGATGATCGGACGGACGATGCGATCGCGGATCGTGTCGACGACGAGATCGACGAGGTCGACGGCCTTCTCCGGCCAGTCCTCCCCGAACGGTGACGCTGTGGCGTCCAGATCGTCGTCTCGTGCCATCTTGATCTCAGAACCTAGTCGGACCGAACGTCCGGGCTACGCCCGGCGGATCCAGCACACACCGATGATGCCGGGTCCTCCATGGGTTCCCACCACCGGTCCGATGTCGCTGGTCACGATGGGGGTGTCGCACTCGACGCCCTCGAGCCGGCTGAGCAGAGCGTCGAGGTCGTCGGCCGCTCCGTGGACCACGGCGAGGCGCTCGAACGGCGCGGCGTCGGCGGTCAGCTTGGCTGCGTGGTCGAGCGCCTTGGCCCGGGTGCGCTGGCGGCCCTCTTCGGCCACGGCGCCGTCCTTGCGCGTCACGATGGGCTTGATGGCGAGCATCGAGCCGAGCAGGGCCTGGGCGCTGCCGATCCGGCCGCCCTTCTTGAGGTGCTCGAGGGTGTCGAGGACGCCCACGACACCGAGCCGGGGAACCGTCGAGCGGGTGCTGGCCACGATGTCGGCGTAGCTCTCGCCGGCGGCGGCTGCCTCGGCCGCCGCGATGACCAGGAGTCCCTCGGCCATCGTCACCGCCTGGGAGTCGACGACGGCCACGGGGAACGGGGCGACGGTGCTGGCTGCGGTGAGGGCGGACTGATAGGTCGCCGAGACGCCCGAGGAGAGCGTGATGCACACCACAGCGTCTGCCCCCGCGGCCTTGGCTGCCTCGAAGGCCTGCTGGAAGGCACCGGGGGAGGGGGCGGCGGTCTCGGGGAGGGTAGTCGAGGCCTTGCACTTGGCCCAGAACTCGGCGGGGGTCAGCTCGACCCTGTCGGTGAACTCCTCGGCGCCGAAGCGGATCGACAACGGGACCACGGTGATGTTGAGAGCCTCGGCGACGTCGACGGGGACATCAGAGGCGCTGTCGGTGATGATGTGAACTCCGGGCACGGGACTTCCTCCTCTGGCGCGAACCGTTGGCAAGTCTTGCAGAGATACTCAGCGCGACAGCGCCCGGCGCCCGAGGAAGGTCGCCGTGGCGAGGTAGGCGAGGGATCCGAGCACGACCGAGGCGAGCACCCGGATCAGGAGGGCGGGGCCCGACTGGGCGCTGGACAGGTTCGAGATGATCAGCACGGTGACGCCCATCACCGCAGATGCGACGGTGACCCGGCGCAGGGGGGAGAAGCACCGCGGTGGTCCGATCGAGCCGAGTGTCTGGTGGAGGAGGACGAGACCGATCACCGCGCCGAGGCTGTACGCGATCGAGACCGAGAGGGCGACGCCGGCGAGACCGAGAGGGCGGACCAGGATGACGGCGAGGACGACGTTGAAGGTGTTCTCGGCCAGGTAGAGCCAGAACGCCGTCCTGGCCTTTCGCATCGACTGGTAGGCGCGCACGACGTACTGGAACACGGTGAAGCCCATGAGGCCGAGGGCC
>JADGOD010000293.1 GCA_017883125.1 Acidimicrobiales bacterium | reverse complement strand
GATCCGCTTCGGGCCCAGGACCCTCGACGCCGACGTGCTCTGGGTCGACGGAGAGGTGCGCTCGATCGACGTGCTCGAGCTGCCGCACCCCAGGATGTGGGAGCGGCGTTTCGTGCTGAGCCCTCTTCGCGAACTAGCCCCTGACCTGGTCAGCGACGAGCTCGAAGCGAGAGGTGGCGGAGAGGTCCGCCGGATCGGTACGCTGGGTAGGTAACAGAAGTTGGGCAACGCGAACGGCACCCCTGACGGGGGCCGGAACGTCGGAGGCACGATGGAACGAGTACGGATCATTGGCGCAGGACGCGCCGGCACGTCGATGGCTCGAGCACTGCGCTCGGTGGGACTCGACGTCGAGGGTCCACTGACCCACGGCACGGATCTCTCCCGCGCCACCGAAGGGGTCGACGCGCTGATCATCGCCACCCCTGACGACGTGATCGCCTCGGTCGCCTCGGCCTGTGCGCCTCGCGACACCTGCGTGGTGATGCACCTGTCGGGCTCCCTCGGTCTCGAGGTCCTCGCCCCCCACCCGCGCCGCGCCGCGCTGCACCCGCTCATCCCCCTGCCCACCGCAGAGCTCGGTGCGGCCCGCCTCACCTCGGGGGTCACCTTCGCCATCGCCGGCGATCCGATCGCCACGTCGCTGGCTGACGCCCTCGGAGGGACGACCGTGTCGGTGGCCGACGAAGACCGCGCTCGGTACCACGCGGCGGCCTGCGTGGCGGCGAACCACGTCGTCGCCCTCCTCGGCCAGGTCGAGCGGATCGCCGCCTCTGCCGGGCTGCCGGTCTCGGCGTTCCTGGACCTCGCTCGGGCTGCGGTCGACGACGTGGCCGAGCTCGGACCCCACAACGCCCTCACCGGCCCGGCGGCCCGTGGTGACTGGGCGACCCTCGAGCGCCACCTCGACGCCATCGACCCCGCCGAGCGTGCCTCGTACCGCGCCGGGGTTGGCCTCGCCCTCGAGCTCTCCGCCTCTGGGGCGATCGAGGCGACCCTTGAGGATCCGGTCGACGACGTGCCCGAGGTGCGCGCGCCGGCGCTCCACTCCCTCGTCGGCTAGGCCGTGGAGGTCTTCTCGACGCGCGCCGAGTGGCGCGCTGCGAACGACGAGGCCCGTCGACGGGGCGGATCGGTCGGCTTCGTCCCCACCATGGGCGCCCTGCACGTCGGCCACCGCTCGCTCGTCGAGGCGGCGCGGCGCTCGTGCGACACCACCGCGGTCTCGATCTTCGTGAACCCGCTCCAGTTCTCTGACCCCGAGGATCTCGAGCGCTACCCCCGGCCGCTGAGCGCGGACCTGACGATGCTCGAGGCCGCCGGCGTCGACCTCGTGTTCACCCCCGAGGTGACCGAGATCTACCAGCGCTTCCCCGTCATGCCCGAGACCCGGATCACCGTGGCGGGCCCCGCAGAGGGGTTCGAGGGCGGGGGCCGCCCCGGCCACTTCGACGGCGTGGCCACGGTCGTCGCGCTGCTGTTCAACCTGACGGGCCCGGCAACCGCCTTCTTCGGCGAGAAGGACTTCCAGCAGCTGGCGGTCGTCCGCACCATGGTGGCGGATCTCGGGATGGCGATCGACGTGGTCGGCTGCCCGACGCTCCGTGAAGACGACGGCCTGGCGGTCTCGTCGCGCAACGCCCGGCTCTCGGCCCCGGGGAGGCGCGCGGCGACCGTGCTCTCGGCCTCGCTGCGCGCCGGAGCCGCCGTGATCGAGGCGGGTGCCAGCGCGCCGGAGGCCGAGTCGACCATGGCCGAGCGGGTGAGCGCAGTGGAGGCGGCCACGCTCTCCTACGCTTGCGTCGTGGATCCGACAACCCTCCGTGCCCCGTCGGAGCTCATCGCGTCGCAGACGTACCGGCTCCTGATAGCGGCGGTCATCGACGGGGTGCGTCTCATCGACAACATGGGGGCGGTTGCCGGGACGGCACCGTGAGCGAGCTCGACGTCCTGATCATCGGCAGCGGGGTCGCTGGGCTCTCGGTGGCGGTCCGGCTGGCGGAAGCCGGCATGGCGGTCGGGGTCGCCACCAAGGCGCACCTCTCGGACTCGGCGACGCAGTGGGCCCAGGGGGGTGTGGCGGCGGCGATCGACCTCGAGGGGGACTCGGTCGATCTCCACCTGGACGACACGCTCATCGCCGGAGCGGGGCTCTGCGACCGCGATGCGGTGCGCATCCTCGTCGAGGAGGGGCCGCGCCGGGTCGAAGAGCTGATCGGCCTCGGTGCGGTCTTCGACCGGGAGGCGTCCGGATCGCTGGCCCGCGCCCGAGAGGGCGGCCACTCGCGGGCCCGGGTGCTGCACGCCGGCGGGGTGGCCACCGGAGCCGAGGTCCAGAAGACCCTCGTCGAGGCGACGCGCGCCTCGGTAGCGCTCATCGCCGAGGGCTGCTTCGCCCTCGATCTGGCCATCGGCGAGGACGGCATCGAGGGGGTCAGCGTCCTGGCCGACGGAGCCCGTGATCTGCTGCGCGCCCGCCACGTCGTGCTGGCCACCGGCGGAGCGGGCCAGCTCTACTCGGTGACCACGAACCCCAAGGAGTCCACGGCCGACGGCCTGGCCATGGCCCTGCGGGCCTCGGTGGCGGTGGCCGACGTCGAGTTCATCCAGTTCCACCCCACCGCGCTCCACCACCCCTCGACGCCGCGGCCGCTGCTCTCCGAGGCGCTGCGGGGGCACGGCGCGCTGCTGCGCAACGCCAAGGGCGATCGGTTCGTCGACGAGCTCGCCCCACGCGACGTGGTCTCCCGGGCCATGGCGGCCACCATGGAGGCCGAGGGCGTCGAGCACTGCTGGCTGGACGTCACGGTCCTCGAGCACTTCGCTCAGCGGTTTCCCACCCTGGCCACGACGCTCACCGCCGCCGGCTTCGATCCGACCGTCGACTGGCTCCCCGTGGCCCCGGCCGCGCACCACCTGGCAGGCGGGGTCATGACGGACATCTGGGGGGCCACGATCCTCGACGGCCTCTGGGCGGTCGGGGAGGTCGCCGACGTCGGGGTCCACGGGGCGAATCGCCTGGCGTCGAACTCCCTGCTCGAGGGCCTCGTCTTCGGGGCCCGGCTCGCCGAGGCCCTCTCCGGGGGCCAGCGTGAGCCGACCGAGACCGGCGTCCTGCGCGGCCTCTTCGCCCCGAGCCCCGGCGTGATCCCCGCCGTCCTGCTCCCCGAGCCATCACCGGAGGGATCCGACGAGGTCTCTGCGCTGCGCGAGGATTCTCTGATGCCCTCCTCCTCACCGCGCTCGGTGCTCCAGGCGGCGATGACCGAGGGGGCGGGCGTGGTCCGCACCGCCGACTCCCTCCTCGAGGCCCGCCGCACGGTCCGCTCGCTCGTCGCCCCGGCACCGGCGACGACGGCCGAGGACGCCGAGCTGGCCAACCTCGCCACCGCTGCCGACGCCGTCCTGTCCGCCGCGCTGTTCCGGGAGGAGAGCCGCGGGGGCCACTTCCGCGCCGACTTCCCCGTCCTCGAGGAGGCCTGGGAGTGCCGGATCGTCCACCGAGGAGCGCACCGGTGATCCTCGGACCCCCTCGCTCGGTCGTGGTCGACGCCGTGTCTCGGGCGCTGGCCGAGGACCTCGAGCCGCTCGGGGACCTCACCGCGTCGCTGATCGACCCTGCGGCCACCGGCTCGCTGGTCATCGCCACGCGTGAGGCCGGCGTGATCGCCGGGTCCGCCTGCGTGGCCGAGGTTTTCTCCCAGGTCGACGAGCGGATCGTCGTCACGCTCGTCGCCGCCGACGGCACCGCCGTGGTCCCCGGTGACGTGATCGCCGAGGTGAGCGGTCCGCTGGCTTCGATCCTCTCGGCCGAGCGGACGGCGCTGAACTTCCTGGGCCACCTCTCGGGCATCGCCACGGCCACCTCCAAGGTGGTCGCCGCGGTCGCCGCCGTCTCGGCCACCACCAGGGTCCTCGACACCCGAAAGACCACCCCGGGCCTGCGCTCGCTCGAGAAGGCGGCGGTGCGCGCCGGAGGGGGCACCAACCACCGGGCCAACCTCTCCGATGCGATCCTGCTCAAGGACAACCACCTCGGGGCCCTCGGGATCACCGACGCGGTTCTGCGGGCCAAGGCCGCGTGGCCCGGACGCAACGTCGAGGTCGAGTGCGACACCTTCGATCAGGTGCTCGAGGCAGCCCGGGCGGGAGCGACCTCGGTCCTGCTCGACAACATGTCGCCGGAGACCGCCGCCGAGGCGACGCAGCTGGCCCGGCGCGAGGCGCCCGGGATGCTCGTCGAGGTCTCCGGTGGGATCACGCTCGACACCGCCGCTGCCTACGCCGCCGCCGGGGTCGACCTGATCAGCGTCGGGGCGCTGACCCACTCGGTGACGACCCTGGACCTCGGCTTGGACCTGACCCGCGACGAGAGCAAGGGAGCTCACTGATGCTGTTGGCGATCGATGTCGGGAACACCGAGACGGTGATCGGACTGCTCGGCGAGGAGGGGGCCGACGCCCCGGGTGCCGGGGAGGGCGCCGGCTACGGCCTGGCCACCAGCGATGAGCCGACGCGCGGGCTGACCCACCACTGGCGGCTCTCGACTGTGCCGGCCCGGACCCCCGACGAGCACGCCGTGCTCCTCACCCAGCTGCTCGACCTCGAGGGGCTCGACATCGCCACCACCGTGAGCGGGATCGCCGTGTCGTCCTCGGTCCCCTCGGTGACCGCACAGCTGCGCACGATGGCCTCGCGCTGGTTCTCCGATCTGCCGATCGTGATCCTCGGCCCCGGGGTCAAGTCCGGCCTGTCGATCCTCTACGAGAACCCCAAGGAGGTCGGCGCCGACCGGGTGGCCAACGCGGTGGGGGCCTTCGACCTCTACGGCGGGCCGTCGATCGTCGTCGACATGGGGACGGCGACGACCTTCGACGCCATCACCGTCGATGGCGAGTACCTGGGTGGCGCGATCACCCCGGGCGTGGCGATCTCCATGGAGGCGCTCTACTCGCACGCTGCCGCCCTGCGCTCGGTCGAGCTGGTCGCTCCCAAGGGCGTGATCGGACGCTCGACGGCCGAGTCGATCCAGTCGGGGACCCTCTACGGCTTCGCTGCCCAGGTCGACGGGCTCTGCGCGCACTTCATCGAGGAGATGGGGGAGGCCACGGTGATCGCCACCGGGGGGCTCTCGGCGCTCATCGCCCCGTTCTCGAGCTCGATCGACCACGTCGAGCCGTGGCTGACGCTCCACGGCCTGCGAATCGTCTACGACCGGAACATCCAAGGAGCCTGATGGAGATCCCGTACACCTTCGACCGCACAGCCACGGCGGCCGAGATCGTCGAGCGCTTCGGCTCCCTCGCCGACGGCGAGGAGTCCGACCAGGTCGTCTCGGTGGCCGGCCGGCTGATGCTGAACCGCCCTCAGGGCAAGCTCGCCTTCGCCACCTTGCGCGACTCCTCCGGGGAGGTCCAGCTCTTCGCCCTGGCCAGGGTGACCGCGGAGTTCGAGGCCTTCACCAAGTGCTCGCTGGGGGACTGGGTCGGCGCCACCGGCATCGTGGTCCGGACCAAGCGCGGCGAGCTGAGCGTCAAGATCACCTCCTGGGTCCTCCTGGCCGAGGCCCGTCGGGGCTTCGGCGACAAGTGGCACGGGGTCAGCGACATCGAGACCCGCTACCGCCAGCGCGAGGTGGACCTGTGGGCCAACGAGGAGAGCCGCGTCCGGCTCCGCCGGCGCTCCGAGGTGGTCCGCTCGCTGCGCACCCGGCTCTGGGACATGGGCTTCGAGGAGGTCGAGACCCCGATCCTCAACCCGATCCCCGGCGGCGCGGCGGCTCGGCCGTTCGTCACGCACCACAACGCCCTCGATGCCGACTTCTACCTGCGGATCGCCCCGGAGCTCTACTTGAAGCGCCTCGTCGTCGGCGGCTTCGAGCGCGTCTTCGAGCTGGGTCGGCTGTTCCGCAACGAGGGGATCAGCCCCCGGCACAACCCCGAGTTCACCACGGTGGAGGCCTATGCGGCCTACATGGACTACCTCGGGATGATGGAGCTGCTCGAGGACCTCGTCGCCGGGGTGGTGACCGACGTCACCGGGTCGACCACGCTCACCTACCAGGGCGAGGTGATCGAGATGGCGGCTCCGTGGCGCCGGGCGTCGATGGCGTCGCTCGTCTCGACGGCGATCGGGACCGAGGTCAGCGTGCACACCGATCGGGCCGTGCTCGCCGGGCTGCTCACCGAGGCCGGCGGCCCCGTGGCGGATGCGTCGTGGGGCTCGGGCAAGATCCTCGCCGAGCTCTTCGAGCAGACCGTCGAGCACACCCTGATCCAGCCCACCTTCGTGACCGACCACCCGGCGGAGACCTCACCGCTGGCGCGGCGCCACCGGGACGACCCCGAGCTCACCGAGCGCTTCGAGACCATCGTGGTGGGTCGCGAGCTGATCAACGGCTTCTCCGAGCTGACCGACCCCGACGACCAGCGAGCCCGCTTCGAGGCCCAGGCCGCGGCGCACGCCGCCGGCGACGACGAGGCGATGCGTCTCGACGAGGAGTTCCTCCGTGCCCTCGAGCACGGCCTTCCTCCCACGGCGGGCATGGGTCTGGGCGTCGACCGACTGGCGATGCTGGTCTGCGACGCGGCCAACATCCGCGAGGTCATCGCCTTCCCCACCCTCAAGCCGCTCAGCAGCTGAGTCGGGGCTCTCCCCTGCACGGGTGAGGTTTCTTACAAGGCTATTAGTCGTACCTTGGGGAGTGTTCACCTTGGTGGATCATGATGATCCCTGGTCAACGAGACACGGTGGCCGAAGACTCAAGAGGAGAGACCGATGAAGATGCGAACACTTCTGGCCGCTGGATCCATCGGGGCCGTCGCAAGCCTGGGTGGGCTCGGAGTCGCCGGTGCGGTGACGACCCACCACGCCGCCGCTGTCGGGACCCATCGCGGCGCCCTCGGGGCACGGATCCACGCCATCGCCACGACCGGGGCGCTCCCGGCCTCGTTCAGCTGTGCGAAGGCCTCGAGCCTCCAGGCCAAGATCACCATGGCCGAGACCAGGCTCGACGCCAGGCTGTCACAGGGTCAGACCGCCGAGCAGAACGCGATGTCCGCCGGTCAATCCAATCGGGCGAACCACATCGCGCTGCGCCTGGCCAAGGGCCAGCAGCTCAAGGGTGACCTGGCGACCGTCTCGGGACTGATCACCGCTCAGTGCAAATGAGCCCCGCTCCCTGAGCAGAGACCCGATCCTCGCGCTGGCCCCCCGGTGTGAGCGAAGCGGTGCGAGCGCCCCGGCCGGGACTCCTGGCCGGGGCGTGACGCGTGCCCATTGCCAACCGAGTGGGGGAGCTCGGGGCCCCTACGGGGCGAGGACGACCGCGCCGTCGACCATGGCGCCGATCTGGTCGTCGTCGTAGCCGAGCATGGCGAGCACCTCGCGGCTGTGCTCGCCGAGGCCCGGGGCCGGCAGGCGGATCGTGTGCGCGGCGTCGTCGAACTGGACCGGCGGCGCGGACAGCTTCACGTTGTCGCGCGGGTGCTCCATGAGGTAGCCGTTGGCCACGACGGCGGGGTCGGCGACGACCTCGACCGGATCGGCGAAGAAGGCGAAGATGCAGCCCTCGCCCCGGAGGCGGGCCTCGAACTCCTCCTTGGTCCAGCCGGCGATCTTGGCGGCGAACATCGGGATGATCGCCTCCCAGGCGGCCCGGCGTGACTCGGGATCGGGGTGGGCCTCGATGAGCTCGGGCAGATCGACGGCCCGACAGGCCTGGTCCCAGTAGCTGGCCTCGTTGATCATCATCAGCGTGACGAACCGGCCCTCGCTCGTCTTGTACTGCCCCATCAGCGGGGTGGTCTCGCGCTTGCCGCCCAAGGGGAGCTCCTGGCCGGAGAGCGACGTGTAGGCGAGGTCCGGCCCGAGGGTCCAGGTGGCCGTGTTGAGCAGGGCGGTATCGACGACGATGCCCTTGCCGGTGCGCAGCACATGGACGAGCCCGGCACAGATGCCGCCGGCGAGGTTGAAGCCCGAGGGGATGTCGCCGAGGGCCGGCCGCTGGTTGATCGGCGTCTCGGACCCCTTCGGGGTCAGCACGTGGGCGACGCCGCCACGGGCCCAGAACGAGACGCCGTCGTAGCCCCCGGCGTTGGCGTCAGGGCCCTTCTGGCCCTGGCCGTGGCCCTTGGCGAAGACGAGCTTCGGGTTGATCGCCATGAGGTCCTCGGGGTTGGTCTTGAGCTTGTCGCGCACCCGGGGGAGCTGGTTGGTGATGTAGACGTCGGCCCAGGCGACCAGCTTCTCGAGGACCTCTCGGCCCTCGGCGGTCTCGACGTCGAGGGCGATGCCGCGCTTGTTGCGGTTGACGAGCTCGAAGAGGTAGTCGTAGCCCTCGACCGTCGGAACGATCCCCGCCGGGATGATCCGGCGCATCGGGTCCCCGATGGGCCGCTCGACCTTGATGACGTCGGCGCCGAAGTCGCCCAGCGCTGCGGCCCCGGACGGGACGAAGCCGTTGTCGGAGAAGTCGATGATCTTGATGCCGTCCAGAGGAAGTGTCATGGGCGAGACGATACGTCATCGCCGAGCTGGTTTCTCGCGCGGGCCCCCGACGTCGAGGGACGGGGCCTAGCCGAGCGGGAGGTCGTCGAGCAGCGAGGAGGCCAGGGCGCCGAAGCCGGCTCCCAGGTCGGTGCTGGACAGGGTCGCGGCGATCTCGGCGGCCTTCGCGGCGTGGTGCCGGGCCGTCTCGAGGGACACGGCGACGCCTGTGGTCGAGGCCACGAGGCTGCGAGCCTTCTCGCGCTCGGGCTCGTCGAGGGCGGCTCCGAGCAGCCCGGAGAGCTCCTCTCCGACGTCGGGATCGTCGAGGGCGACCAGCACCGGAAGGGTGTAGATCCCCTCGGCGAGGTCCTGGCCGGCAGGCTTGCCGAGCTCGCCGTCGACCGCGGTGATGTCGAGGATGTCGTCGCGGAGCTGGAAGACCAGGCCGAGCTCCATGCCGTAGGCACCGAGCGCGTGGAGCTCGATCGTCGAGATGTTGGCGGTCAGCCCGCCGACCTGACACGACGCGGCCATCAGCGAGGCCGTCTTGCCGCCGATCGCCTCGTAGTAGTCAGCGCGCGTCCGCTTCACGTCGAACGCCGTGCGGACCTCGGAGACCTGCCCCCGGGTCAGCAGGGCGAGCGTGTCGGCCAGCAGCGCGGCGATCTCGACCCCGAGGCTGGCGGCGATGGCCGCCGAGCGGGCCATGAGGAAGTCGCCGGCGACGATGGCCACGATGTTGCCGTAGCGGGAGTTGACGCTCTCGACGTTGCGGCGCACGGTGGCCTCGTCCATGACGTCGTCGTGGTAGAGCGAGGCGAGGTGCATGAGCTCGAGGGCCACGCCTCCGAGGAGATCCTCCTGGGAGGCGGCGCGCGTGCCCCCGGTGGCCGAGGCCACCGCCAGGACGGGTCGCAGCCTCTTGCCGCCGGCGGCGATCAGGTGGGTGGTGATCTGATCGAGGAAGGAGTCCCCGATCTCCACCGACTGGGCCAGGAGCGGTTCGAACCGCGCCATGTCCTCTGCCACTGAGGGCATTGCCAGAGTCTCGAGGGCGTTCACCCGCTCCACGATAGGCGTCGGAGGGACTCCCCTCAGCAATCGAAATATTCGGGGTTGCCGACCCGTAGGTCACTCCGTCCCGGTACACTCGATTCACAAGCCCTAGGAACGGAGGCGGGTAGTTGTTCGAGCGCTTCACAGACCGAGCACGACGGGTGCTGGTCCTGGCCCAAGAAGAGGCCAGGCTCCTTAATCACAGCTTCATCGGCACCGAGCACATCCTGCTCGGCCTGATTCACGAGGGTGAAGGCGTGGCCGCCAAGGCCCTCGACTCCCTCGGCATCACGCTGGAGGCTGTGCGCGAGAAGGTCGAAGAGACTATCGGCATGACCGGAACCCCTCCCTCGGGGTCCCCGCCGTTCACCCCCCGGGCCAAGAAGGTCCTCGAGCTCTCGCTGCGCGAGGCGCTCCAGCTGGGCCACTCCTACATCGGCACCGAGCACATGCTGCTCGGCCTGGTGCGCGAGGGCGAGGGCGTCGCCGCCCAGGTCCTCGTCTCGCTCGGCGCCGACCTCGGTCGGGTCCGCCAGCAGGTCATCCAGATGATGTCCGGGTACCAGGGAAAGGAAGCCGCTGGGGTCGCTCCCGGATCGACGAGCACCGAGGCCGGTTCGGGCTCTGCGGTCCTCGACCAGTTCGGACGCAACCTGACCCAGCTCGCTCGCGACGGCAAGCTCGACCCCCTCGTGGGGCGCGAGAAAGAGATCGAGCGCGTCATGCAGGTGCTCTCGAGGCGGACCAAGAACAACCCGGTCCTCATCGGCGAGCCTGGCGTGGGCAAGACCGCCAT
>JADGOD010000292.1 GCA_017883125.1 Acidimicrobiales bacterium | reverse complement strand
CGTCGCCCCCCCGGGGCTGGCGGTCACCGTGTAGGAGGCGGCGCCCGGAGCCCCGGTCCACGAGACGGTGGCCTGGCCGTTGCCCGCAACGGCGGTGACCCCGGTCGGAGCCGTGGGGGGCAGGGCGATCTCGTAGACGGGAGCGTTGGCGGTGCCGTAGTCCGACCAGTTCAGCGCGTAGAGGTTCCCCGAGGTGTAGGTCATCCCCCATGGATCTGTGAGCGAGGTCGGGGTCCCGGAGGTCGTGATCTCCACGGCGGCTGTCGTGCCGGCGGGCAGGACCCAGAGCTTCCCGGTGTTGTAGTCGTCGAAGTAGACGTTGCCCGCCGGGTCGGCGACGACGTCGTTCACGTCATTGGACATGTCCGGTGAGGTGTAGTCCGTGGCCGCCCCTCCGGTGACCGGGACGCTGTGGAGAGAGCTCGAGCTGTTGTAGTCCACGAAGAACAGGGTGCTGCCCACCAGCGTGATCCCGTAGGGGTTGGTCAGGCCGGTGGCGTTGATGCTCACCGCCGTGCAGGGCGAGCCGCCCGTGCAGGTCGAGAAGCTCGTCACCTTCAAGATAGCGTCGGGGTCAGAGCCGTTGTAGTCGGCGATGTAGAGGGTGTCGGTCGTCGGGTCGTAGGTGACGCCAGCTGCTTCGCTCGGGCCGGCGGTCACCACGGCAACCGCGGGTCCCGAGAGGTCGGCCGGCATCATGTAGACCGTGCTGGCCTCGGTCGTGATCAGCAGCTCGCCGACGCCGTTGACCGCGGCGTACTTGATCATGTAGCCGTTGTTGCTGAGGCTTGACCCCGTGGCCGCAGAGGTCGCCACCTTGGTCCCGGCGGCGATCTTGGTCACCTGGCCCGAGCCGGTGTCGTCGAGGACGTACAGGTTGCCCGCGGGGTCCGCCGTGATGTCGTAGTTGTCGGTGGTGCCGCTCGAGGTGGTGTAGGTCGAGATCACCCCTGAGACGGTGACGGTGGCGCCTGCGGGAGCCGAGGCGAAGACGCCTGCGGCCCCGATTGACGTTGCCGTGATCACCATGCTCGCGGCGATCCTGCGGAGCTTTGATGTGGTGTTGGAGAACATTTCCACACACTACCCAACTCGTCTGCACTTGTGAAGCCCAAAGACCTCATTTGGCGGATCAGACCCCCCCGCCAGATCGCGATGTCGGTCACGTGTGTCTCGTGTGCCGAGCGGGGCTGCCCATCAGGTCAGGCTGACAGACAGGGGACCCTCCGCAGGCAATCGCTCTTCGGACGTGGGAAAGTCCCTCCATGCCCAACCACAGCGACGAATCCGCCGAGACCCCGGTGGTCGCACCGGCGATCGAATCAGGGACGGTGGCGGTGATCCGGGACGCCGAGGCCGGCGGCATCGAGGTGCTCATGCTCCGGCGAGCGCCCTTGGAGCGCGACACCTTCTCGGGGATGTGGGTCTTCCCCGGTGGCAAGGTCGACGAGGCGGACCGTGCCGGAGGTGCCGACGAGCGTGGAGCTGCTCGGATCGCCGCCGTGCGCGAGGCCGCCGAGGAGGCGGACATCGAGCTATCGCCCGAGTCGCTGCACCCGATGGACCGGTGGGAGCCGGAAGCCAGGCCCGAGGTCACGCGTCGGTTCTCGGCGTGGATCTTCATGGCCCCGGCGGGCGAAGGCGTCGTCACGACGGACGGTACCGAGATCCATGATCACGAGTGGGTCAGCCCGAGCGAGGCGATCCGACGGCACGCTGCCGGGATCATGGGCATCGTGCCGCCCACGTGGATCTCGCTGCTCCAGCTCTCCGAGCATGACAGCGTCGCCTCGGCGATGGAGTGGGTCCGCAACCGGACGCCTGAGGACTTCTACTCGAGACTGACCGAGGTCGATGGGGAGACGATCCTGATCTGGCACGGTGACGAGCTCTCCGGGGGAGGCGAGGGCGACCGGCACCGGCTGGCCATGGTCCCCGGAGCGTGGCGCTACGAGCGCAACGTCTGACGACGGTGCGCCGAGCCGGCTCGCTAGGTGAAGTAGAAGCCGTTGGAGAAGACGGCCTGGACGAAGAACGCCACCGCCACCCACATACAGAGGAACGGCGCGACGAACTCCTCGCGCCGGCTCACCGCCAGAGCCAGTGAGGGGTAGAGCCCGAGGTTGCTCCCGGTCAGCCTGGTCCCGGCCTCGGGGTTCGGGATCCCGTAGAACATCTGCGAGGAGATCGCCGGGATGAGGAAGGTCACCGCCGCGTAGAGCGAGAACGGGATCGGGAAGCGGCGGATCTTCGGCAGCACGAGCGAGAGCGCGAAGTAGACGAAGAGGATCAGGGCGATCGAGTTGAAGATCACGTTGATCAGCCGTGTGTCGTACCAGTTCCCCGCCGGGATCCCCGGAGCGGTGACGTTCTCGCCCATGTGGAGGAGCGTCCGGAAGAGCCCGGAGAAGGGGAAGCCGCTGACCCTGTTGAAGGTGGCCTGCTGGTGGACGAACTCGAGTGGGTCGTTGAAGCGGCTCCACAACCACCCGCTGTAGGCGAGCAGCCCTGAGATCGAGACGACGCCGAGGCCGACCGCCTCCGCGAACCACCACCTGCGATCTCTCCACCGCAGCAGAGCGGCGATCCCCACCGCACACGCCACGCCCACGGCCAGGGGCGAGACGGCGGTCGCCACACCGGAGGCGATCGCGGCGGCCCAGAGGCGTTTCTTCTGGACGAGGAAGAGGGCGAGCGCGGCGAGGGCGACGAAGAGCCCCTCGGGGTAGGCGGAGATCAGGAAGATCGACGCCGGGGACCATGCGAACAGGACCGTGGCGAACCGGGCGGTGGGGCGTGGCAGCAGCTGGAGGGCCATCTTCTGGACCAGGAGCACGGCGGCGATGAACGCAGCCCATGCGATCACCAGAGCAGAGGTCGTGGTCGAGAGCGTGCTGAACGAGACCACGTGGACGAGGTGGATGGCCAGCGGATAGCCCGGGAAGAAGACCGTCGATCTCGGGTGGGCGTAGCCGGAGTTGGCGATGCCGATGTACCAGCCGCTGTCCCACTGGAGGAGCCCGCTGATCCACTTGGAGCGCTGCGTGAACCACGACCCGACGGGGAACGTCGTGATCATCATGTGAGCGATGAAGATCCCACCCAAGATCCGGCTCGCCGCCAGGAGGAGCGCGAACCGGGCGTCGGCCCACGACGAGGCTTCAAGTTCGGGTGCCTCGGGCAAGCGTGCGTGCTTCATCGTCCCGTCATTTCTACTGCACCAATCCAACGGGCATCCGCTTCCTGCGCCGGAGGAGGGACGGCATCGAACCCGGAGGCGTGCGAGGCATCGAGCGCGCGGCCGCCCGGCTCGAGACGCTGCGAGACATCGGTCGCACGCCGAAGGCGAGGTCCGGAGCGCGCTGCTAGGTCCTCGCCGCGTCGAGGACGGCGAGGATCTCGTCCCCGTAGGTCTGGACCCTGGTCGGCCCCATTCCCGAGATCGACAGGAGGTCGACCTCGGTGGCTGGCATCTCCTCGGCGATGAGGTCGATCGTCTTGTTGTGGAGGACGACGTAGGCCGGAACCCCATCGCGTCGACACCGCTCGAGGCGCCACCCCTTGAGCGCGGCGACGACCTCGGGGTCTGCGTCGGAGGAGCTCGTCGACGCCGAGCGGGCCTTGCCCCTCTTCGGTGGCCCCAGCGTCGCAGAGCTCCCCTCGATCACCATCTCCGAGCCGAACGGGATGGTCATGGTCGCCGAGCCCACGGCCACGACGGCTCCCTCGTCGGTCACCGAGGTGACCGTGCAGTCGTAGCCGCCCCAGGAGAACTCCATCCCCGCCGACGCAGGCGAGGACACGGCGTCCCGCCGACCCCGACTGTCTCGCGTGGTGGCGGACCGACCGCCTCCGCCGTCGTCGGATCGCTTCGGGGGCTCTCCGGGGGACGCCAGCTCGTCGATGAACATCGACGGGTTCGCGGCGTCCGCCACGATCTGGAGCGATCGCTGTGCTCGGGTGATCGCCACGTGGAAGACGCGGCGCTCCTCCTCGATGTCGGTGCTCAGGCGGTGGGGGAAGACCCCGGAGGTGGCGTCGTAGACGATCACGTGGGGCCACTCGAGACCCTTGACCTTGTGGACCGTCGCCAGCACCACGCCGCTCTGAGCGCTGTCGGCCTCCAGGGCGTTGCCGAGCCACTGGACGAAGGTGGCGGTCTTGGGATGGAGGTGGCCGAGAGCGACCAGCGCCCTGAGATCGTCAGAGTGGGCGGCGCTGTTGCGGCCGCGATGGGCGGCGTCGAGCGCCTGGAGCGAGCGATCCAGCCCGGTCTTGGTGCGGATGAACTCGAGGAGCTCGGCAGAAGAGGCCGTGCGACCGAGGTCCCGGGCGCGAGCGACGTCGGTGGCGAACGTGCGGACCTTCTCACTCGCTCTCTCGTCGCTGATCCGATCGGCGAGGCGCTCGATGCCGGCGACGTCCTGCTGATCGCCGATCCACTCGGTGACCCTCGGGGCGATCCCCCTCGACGGCCGCCGGGCGGCTCGGGTGAGGTCGGCGCCTGAGAGCCGATCCGGTGCCACGGCGAGGCGGAACCACGAGAGCGCCGCATCGACCCCGCTGCGCTGGAGGAACCGGGTCCCGTCGCGGTTCTGGACCGGGATCCCTGCATCCTTGAGGGCGGCCTGGATCGGGGCGAGCAGGGTGTTGACCCGGGTCAGCACGGCGATCTCCGAGGGACGGGCGCCTCGAGCGAGGTGCTCTCGGATCAGATCGAGGGTGGCGACGACCGGGATCTCGTGGAGCACCGTGGCGATCGGCTCGGCTCCGTTGTGGGCCCCCTCGTGGATCTCCTTGGCGACTCGGAACTCGTTGCGCGACAGCAGGTTCCGTGCGCCGGCGATGACGGGGGCCGGGCACCGGTAGTTGACGGTGAGCCCGTGGTGGGAGGCGTTGGGCACGTAGTCGTCGAAGGACACCAGCCATCGGGGCGACGCGCCGGAGTAGCCGTAGATGGTCTGGTCGTCGTCGCCCACGCCGAAGATCCCGAGTGCGGGGCCGGCGAGGACTCGGAGCATGAGCATGTGGGCCGGGGTGAGGTCCTGGAGCTCGTCGACCAGGAGCGCACGTGCTCGTCGCTGGGCCTTTCCGCGGATCTCGGGCTCGGTGAGGAGGAGCTCGAGGGCCCGGTAGATCTGCTCGTCGAAGTCGACCACACCCCTCGAGCGCAGCTGGCGCCGGTAGAGGGGGAACACGTCTGCGAACCCGTCGACGTCGCCGTTGAACTCGGCCTCGACGTCGACGGGGCTCCGCAGGCCGAGGCGGACCATCGAGAGCGCATCGATCCACGACGACGCCGGATCGGTGTTGGCCCTGCGGGGGAACGTCACCAGCTCGCCGATGAGGTCTCGAACCTGGCGCTCGTCGATCGTCCGGACGCCCGCCCCGGCATGGGTGAACCCGTTGGTGCCGTTGAGGATCGCCAGAGCCAGGGCGTTGAGTGTCTGGACCTGGAGGCGGGGGAGGTCTCCGGTGCGCTCGACTATCTCGATCTGCGCCCGCTTGTTGAACGCCACCAGGAGCAGGGCCGGTGAGGGGATGCCGGATCCCAGGAGGTGGCGTGCCCGCTCGGTCAGCACGCGCGTCTTGCCCGAGCCTGCGGGAGCGATGATCCGGGCTCGGAGCTCGGGGTCGGCCACCGCCTCGAGCTGATCGGGGGCCAGCTCGGCGTCGAGCGCTCTGGGGGTGAGCGCCGAGAGCGACCCGAGCTCGATGGCCTCGCGGGAGATGATGGCGGCTCCGAGCCCCTTGATCTCCGCCTGGCCCCACAGGCGCAGTGGCCCGCCGTCGCACCAGGCGTGACCGCCGTCGCTGACGATATCGGCGTGGGTGCCGTGGGCGGCGCCCGCTCTCACGGCTTGCTCGGCGAGAGGCCACGACGGCGTGCCGGGCCTCGCATCGACCGAGTTCCGGGTCATGAGCTCCCAGGTGTCCTCGGCCACGAAGTCGTGGTCGATCGGGGCGTCGAAGACCTCTCCCTCGAAGGAGGCCAGCTCAGGCTGCGTCAGGTCCGCATCGAGCTCGTAGACGACCCGGCGACGCTCCAGGTAGGCGCCCCGGACCCTGCGGAGGAACCCGGCGTCGTCGAGCTGGGATCGACTCACCGCGATCCGCTCACTCCCGCTCCATGGAGCAGGGAGCGAGCCTCCCGAGATGACGAGGAGCGACCTGCCGAGAGCGAGTGGTCCCGCGAGCTGATCCCAGTCGTCGGCTCCCTCGGGCCGGGCCACCTCGGGGGCGTCGGCAACCGCCTCCAGCGGCTCCGCCCGCGGCGGTGTCGCTGTCGGGGGCTCGCCATCGGGACGATCGAGGATCACGCGACTCGGGGCGTGCTGGCGGGCAGCGTCTCTGGCGGCTCGGAGAGCGACGCTGCGGCTGTCGAACTGCTGGCGTTGACCGGCGGCCACGACGAACCAGCTCTGCGCGTCTTCGTAGAGGTAGACCTCAGCCTCCACGTCGGGCTGCAGGTCGTCTCGTTCCGTCTCCGCCCGCACAGGGTGAGCGTAGGGCGGGGTTGTGTCCAGCCCGGCCAGGCTGCTGCCATCGGGGTACCCTCATCAATCGGTGACCAGTCGAATGAGGGTGCTCTGAGGTGAACGATCAAGAGAACGTGGAGGCTCCGACGCTGTGGGGACTGCTCGTCGAGCGCGCCCGTCTGACCCCTGACCGGTTGGCGCTCTCCGACCAGCGAGGCATCCGCCTGTCCTTCGAAGAGCTGCGCGCCCGGAGCGAGCGGGTTGCCGCCGGGCTCCGGGCACTGGGCATCGTGAAGGGCACTCGGTTCGCCTGGCAGCTGCCGACCTGCGCCGACGCGGTCGTGCTCTCCATGGCGCTCTGCCGGCTCGGTGCGGTGCAGGTCCCGATCATCTCGCTCTACAGGGAGCGAGAGGTCCGCTTCCTGCTCGAGGAGACCCAGGCCAGATGGATCGCGATCCCGAGGGTCTGGCGCGGGTTCGACTATCAGGCGATGGTCACCGACATCCTCGAGCAGGGAGAGCTCGAGCTCGGGGTGCTGGTGGTCGATGACGGCCTCCCTGACGGCGACCCCGACACGCTGGGCGAGCCGCCCTCGGACCCTGACGCGATCCGATGGCTCTACTCGACCTCGGGGACCACGTCGCACCCCAAGATCGTCCAGCACGCCGACGCCACGTTGGTTGCCGGGGGGACGGGGATCGCCGTGGCGATCCAGCCCCAGCCTGACGACGTCGCCTCGGTCCCGTTCCCTTATGCGCACATCGGAGGCCCCGATCAGATGGTCATGTCGCTCCAGCGCGGGATCCCCCAGGTGCTGATCGAGCTGTTCGTCCCCACCGACGTGATGCAGCTGCTGCGCGACGAGCACGTCTCGATCATCGGCGGCAGCACGGCCCACTACATCGCCATGCTCCAGGAGCAGGCGAAGAGCTCCGAGCCGGTCCTGGCGTCACTGCGCGTGATGGTCGGTGGCGGCGCGCCGAAGCCGCCCGAGCTGTACTGGCGGGCCAAGGCCGAGCTGGGCGTCGAGATCCGCCACGGCTACGGGATGACCGAGTGCCCGATGATCGCCTCGGGTGCCGCCGGCGACACCGACGAGCAGCTGGCGAGCTCCGAGGGCGCTCCGGTGAAGAGCTGCGAGGTCCGCATCGTGGACGGCTCGGGGTCCCCGGTCGTCTCCGGTGTCGACGGCGAGGTCGAGGTTCGCGGCCCGATGCTGTTCAAGGGCTACCTGGACCCCGAGCAGAATGCCGTGTCGTTCTGCGACGACGGGTTCTTCAAGACCGGGGACCGGGGCCACCTGCGCAGCGACGGCCACATCGTGCTGACCGGTCGCTCGAAGGAGATCATCATCCGCAAGGGCGAGAACATCAGCCCCCGGGAGATCGAGGACATCCTGGCGACCCACCCGAGCGTCGGCGCTGTCGCCGTGATCGGGCTCCCCGATGCCGAGCGAGGCGAGCGCGTCTGCGCGGTGATCGAGACCAACGAGGGGCGGGCGCCGCTCACCCTCAGCCAGGTCCAGCAGCTCTGTCGAGACAGCGGGCTCATGGTCCAGAAGATCCCCGAGCAGGTCGAGTGCGTCGAGGCGCTGCCACGCAACCCGACCATGAAGATCCTCAAGCGCGAGCTGGTCGAGCGGTACTCCTGAGCCGATCTCGTCCCGGTGGTCTCAGAGCGTCACTCGGGCCAGGCGATCCCGGACGAGGCCACCGAGATCCGAACGGGTGCACCGAGCATGCGCGGAGTATCAGCGGATGTGGCAGAGCACGTTATGAGTCGTCGTGGTCTTCGCCTCCACCATCACCGTCGTGGGGTCTGCGTAGCGGGTGAGCTTGGCGTCGTTGAAACCCGGAGAGGTGCCTGTCAGCGTGTAGGTCCCGGCGGGTACGTCGTGCCGGAAGCTGCCAGATGCCGGGACGGGTTCCTTGGTGATGACCCCGGAGGGGTCCGTGAAGATCAGCGTGCCGCTCAAGGGCCGGCTCTGGCCCCAGGGCCCTCCGACCTCCAGGAGGTGACCGGTCACCGTGCCGCTCTGGCCGGTCCCCCCGGTGCTGCACGCGCTCATGAGAACGGGCAGTGACGCCATGGCGGCGCACAGGACCAGACGACGTCGTGGTGATGGCTTCTTGGCAGGGGCCATCCGGTCTCTCCTCGACGTTCGAGCGGTCGCCTCAGTCCATCACAGGTGATCGGGGGGACCTCGTCTTCGAGGTCTCGCATCGGAACGGTCTGGGGCGCCTCTCGATACCGACGAGCCAGCCCTCGTGAACCGAGAGCGACGTGGCCCCCCTATCGATATCAGATTTGGTATCATTAGGTTCATGGACGCAGGGGTGCTGATCAAGGAAGCGAGGGAGCGATCTGGGCTCTCGCGCCGCCATCTGGCCCGCCTCGCGGGCACCTCTGCATCCACGCTCGGCGCCTACGAGGCTGGACGGTCGGTCCCCTCGGTCAAGACCCTCGAGCGGATCCTGCGCTCCGGCGGGTTCGCGCTCGACGTGGAGCTTCGAAGAGACGATGTCGATGAGGAGCGTCGCCTCAGCGAGACGCTCACGGCAGTCCTCGAGGTCGTCGATGCGTTCCCGAGGAACCCCGCCGGACCGCTCCGGTTCCCCTCCCTGGCGACGGTTGTGACGCCATGAAGCCGATGATCGCCGCGATCGCCGAGATCCACGACTCTCTGGTGGCCGACTCGATACCGCATGCCTTCGGTGGCGCGCTCGCCCTGGCGTGGTGCACCCAGGACCCGCGTGGCACGAACGACATCGATCTCAACGTCTTCCTCCCGGTTGACCAGGTGGCACGCGTCGTCTCGGCCCTTCCGGACGGCATCGGCGTGGCCGATGACGACGTCGAGGCGCTCGGCCGAGACGGTCAGCAGCGTCTCTTCTGGGACGGGACGCCCGTCGATCTCTTCCTGAGCAACACGCCGTTCCATGACACCGTCGCCGGCCGCGTCGAGCACCATCGCTTCTTGGACCGCAACATCCCCTTCCTCTCCTGCACGGATCTGGCGATCTTCAAGGCGTTGTTCAACCGACCGAGGGACTGGGTGGATCTCGCCGAGATGGTCGCGAGGGGCCGGCTGAACGCAGACGAGGCGCTCGGAACCCTGGCGCGCTACCTCGGGCCTGACGACGAGCGGATCGGTCGCTTCAGGGGGCTCATGGTCGCTCCCTCCCGCCGTGACGAGACGCCGAACGTCCGCAACGTGATCTCCGGGGACTGAGCGCTGAGCTCACTGCCGGTTCGGATGCCGAGTCCCAGGCGAAGGAGGAGCTGCTAGGCCTTCAGATCGCTCAGCAGCGCGTTCGTGAGCTGGGCGATCTCATCGCTCATCGCCTGCTGGGAGCAGAAGACCCCTATCAAGAGCTGGTCGCTCCTCTCGGCTGGCGTCTGGGGCGCAGGAGCCATGTACTTGCGCGCCAGCAACTCAAGACGGGCCTCGAGCCCTGCTGCGTCAGCTCTCGCGTTGGCGGGGAAGTCCAGCGCACGGAGCTGCCCGGAGGTGCTCATGAGCTCGGCGGCGACCTCCGTCTGGACCTGCTGGAGGGTGCTCGCCGAGGCGGGGACGGGCACGTTCCCATCGGCGGCGACCGTGGCGGTCGCTTCGTCGAGTATCGCTCGCACCTTCACGCCGAGAGGGGTCAGGGCCATCGAGCGAGCCGGGACGGTCACCGTCTTGGTGCTGCTCGATGTGGTCGCAGTCGATGCCGGCCCTGAGCTCGAGCATCCAGCCAGGAGCCCGGCGACCGCCATGGCACCAGCTGCCAGCTGTCTCCTCATCGTCTCCCCCTCACCTCGGGGTGCGGGCGCCCTTGGGTCCCACAGAACCAACTCTACGCCCGTCGATCCGCCGTTGGAAGGGCAGAGCACACGTGACGGAGAGGGGAGGTCTGCGACTGCTCAGAGATGGGGAGGGCTCGGCACGATGTCACCCCGCCGGTCCGTGAGCCAGCCGGTCACCGGTACCAGCTCAGCTGCTCGGTCGTCGCCAGCAGGGCACCGTGGCGGCTCCAGAGGGTCGCTTGCTGGCCCGAGGTTGCCTGCTCGCCTCTGGTGCCCGTGGCCTCGGCCAGCAGGTAGTCGTCGCCAGCGGCGGCGATCTCATCGTCGGTGGCGTAGAAGTAGATCGACATCGTGAGCGTCGCAGCCATGCGCGGACCGGGGCCCCAGAAGTACGAGCGCGGAGGGAACTGGTCGGCGAGGTACGCCAGCTGGACGTGATCGAGCGGCCGCCCGGAGAGGTCGCGCACCCAGTGGGAGCTCGATGAGTCGCCGCTCGCGAACTCACCGGAGATCAGGCGGAGCATGGTCTGGTGCCCCTGGGGACCTGGAGCGTGGGACTCCTCGAGCGTCTCGGGGTCCGGCGCCGTCGGCATCGAGCGCTGGATGTGGCTGTCGGTGGCTCGTCGGTTGGCCAGCACCACCAACGCCGAGGCCATGACCTGGCCGCCGGGTGTCGAGGAGACGTCCGCACGCCAGTGCTCGATGGAGCGACCCCCGCCGAGGCGGCGGACCTCGATGGCGACATCTTGGCCCGGTGCGATCGCTCCGATGAAGTTGACCGTCATCGCCGACGGTGATGCGCCTCCGCCGGCTGATCCCATGACGGACCCGAGTGCGACCGCTGCCGTCCAGCCCCCGAACATGGCATTGGTCGATTCGTGATCGGGGTCGGCGAAGGCCAGCCAGCGATCAGCCCCGTCGGGGCGCAGGCCAAGAGCGTCATTGAGGGTTCCCATCCAGTCACGATAGGCCTCCGTCTCGTCGGTGCCACCCCCCTCAGCCCTGAACCTGCCGAGTTCTGGGATGCTGGTTGCTTGCACGACGACACCGCACTCACAGTGCTCAGGACGCTCGGCGCCAGGGCCGCCGACAGCTTCGACGTCCCCGAGGGCGCGCAGCTCGGGCGCGTCAGCATCGTCCACGGTGCTCTGGCGGAGGTCATCTGGGCGGATGCCGATGGCGCCGAGCAGACGGCGATGTTCCCTG
>JADGOD010000291.1 GCA_017883125.1 Acidimicrobiales bacterium | reverse complement strand
CCGCATAGGCGCCGTCGATCGCCCGATGGTCGAAGGTGAGCGCCAGCAGCCCCATGTCGGCGATCGGCTGGATCGTCTCCATAATGGTGTAGGAAGCGTCGCGCTTGACCTGGGCGATCCCCTCGGACGCCTGAGAGTTGTGTTTGGCGAAGGAGATCCACTCGAGGCGCTGGAGCCGCGCCGTGGTCCGCTCCGGCTCCTGCGCCTCGGCGATCATCACCGCCAGCGCAGAGTTCAGGTCAGCAGCGGTCTCGACGCGCTTGAGCGGCTCGGTGAAGATCTCCACCAGGCCGGTCATCACGATGCGGTAGCGGTGGACGATGGCTGCGGCGATCAGGCCTTCCCGATTGTCGAAGTAGCTGTAGAGCAGCGGGATGGAGACTCCCGCCAGGGCGGCGACCCGCTTGACCCGAAATTGAGTGAGGCCGTGCTGGTCGAGCTCGATCGCCGTCGCCTCGAGGATCTTGTCCTTCATCATCAGCCCTGACAGTAGCGTGGCGACCCGACTCGGACCCTGCGAGGGATTCGCTCGGCTCGAGCGTCGTCGTCCGCCTGATCGTGAGCGCCACCACGCGGGCCGCAGGGACAGGGCTTCGCCCGCCTTGGGGACGTCTCGCCCGGAAGGATCCCCTAGAGCTCGGAGGCCCAATCGCGGGTGTTGATGATCTCCGCCATCCGGGCGAGGAACCGTGCGGCGTAGGCACCGTCGAGTGCCCGGTGGTCGAACGTGAGGGCCAGCATCCCGACAGAGTGGATGGCGATGGACTCTCCGCCCTCGGGAAGTGCCACGACGACGGGCTTCCTGACCACCCCGTCGGTGGAGAGAATGGCGACCTGGGGCTGGTTGATGATCGCTCCGGTCATGAGCGTCCCGAACGGTCCGGGGTTCGTGATGGAGAATGTCCCGTTGCTCACACCGTCGAGGCTCAGCCTCTTCGACCGCGCACGGGACGCCACGTCTCGGATCCCCCGTGCCATACCCCGCAGGTTCAATGCATCGGCGCGATGGAGAACCGGAACGATGAGACCGTCGCCATCGAGGTCGACGGCGATGCCGAGGTTGAGGTCGTGATGGACGATCAGGGCGTCGTCGCCGACCGAGGCGTTGAGGTGCGGGAACGTGCCCAGTGCCTGGACGGCGGCACACGCATTGAACGAGAGGTAGGTGAGGCTGAACCCCTCGTCATTCCTGACGGCGGCGCCGTGGGTCCGTCGGATCTGCTCGACCCGCTCGTAGTCGACCTCCTTCACCATCAACGTGTGGGCGGAGGTGGCCTTGGAGCGGACCATGTGCCCTGCCGTCAACCGTCGGACTTTGGTGAAGGGGATGAACTCGTCGCCGGTGAGCGGAATCGGGATCGGTCTGGTGGGAGAGGAGGCGGGCGCCGGCGTGCCGGCGCTGATGACCATGTCGACGTCTTGGCGGGTGATGCGGCCTCCCGGACCCGTGCCCGTCACCGTGGTCGGATCGATGTCGTGCTCCCTCAGCAGCCGTCGGACAACTGGCGAGAGCGGTGGTGTGTCCCCCGAGGGTGCCTGCGGATACGGCGGTGCCACAGGGCTCGGCGACGGTGGCGCAGCCTCGGTGGGGATCGCTGCCGCGCGGCTCGACACTGATGAGATGGCGGACGGCGCACCGTGGTCTTCGATCACTGCCAAAGTCACGCCGACGTCGACGGTGTCACCGTGATCGACAAGGATCGCGGTGAGCACGCCATCGGCCGGGGCGGGGATCTCGGTGTCGACCTTGTCGGTCGAGACCTCGAAGAGGGGCTCGCCGCGCACGACGGTATCCCCGACCTGCTTGAACCATTTCGTGATCGTGCCTTCCGTCACGGTCTCGCCCAACTGGGGCATGGTCACGTCAGACATGAAGGCGCTTCCGGTGAGTGGCATCTCGTTGTCGCCGAACGTCCCCCATGCTCGTTGGCAGATGCGCAGCAGCGGCGCAGGCACGAACCCCCTCCGCCTTGTCGACCTCCACCAGTGAGGCCGAGAGTCCGGTCGACGCGGCGAGCAGTGTGTGCGCACACCCTGTCGGTCCGCTTCCCATTACCACTGCGTCGAAGGCTTCGAGGTGGCTGGCGCCTGCGCTGCCCACTGTCGGATTCGTTGCCACGGTGAGATCCTTGTCTCCTGTCGATAAGTCCTGTTGCGGTCTCTCGCGGGCAGACGCACCCACCCTCGGAGCGGCGGGATGCTCAGACCCCGAGCTGTGCCGCCATCCAGTCAGCGGCCAGGGGACGGTGCCGGTAGATGACGTTGGCACATCCGTGGTTGCCTTCCTCCAAGAGAATGAGACGAGACGGTCCGGCGGCCTCGTCGGCCAGGCGCTTCCCGTCCTCCCAGGGGAAGAGCCGATCCCGTTTGCCCATGACCACCAGCAACGGTGCGGTGATGCGCTTCGCATAGCCGTCGAGCGTCAAGTCGTCTGCCAGTCTTGCCGCTGCTTCAGGTGATTTCGAGAACGAACGCACCTCGAACGCGTGGCGGGTCAGCGGGTTCAGCTTGGCCCAGGTGGCTCCCAGGTTGTAGGGGCCGGCAAGAGCTACACAGCCTTTGATCGGAAGGTCCGCGCTGGCCACGCGGGCCGCGTAGTACCCGCCGAGGCTGACCCCCCACAGGCCGATGCGGTCACTGTCGACGTCAGGGAGTGATTGGAGGTGAGCGATGACCGCGGCACCTGGCACCTCCCAGTCCGGACGGATGGCCAGGTCCCATTCCGCCTCGCCCTGGCCGGGTCCGTCGAGTGCGAAGGTGGCCATTCCCCGATCGAGGAAGGCTCGCTCGACGAGGCGGAACTCTTCTTTGGTCGAGTCGAGCCCCGGGATCAGGACCACGGTGGGATGGGGCCCTGGACCCAAAGGGGCGCGCAGGATGCCGACCAGCTTCGCGCCGTCGAAGGGGATCTCCTCGCGTATTCCTCGCGGATCGAGGAGATCGAGCGATTCGTTGAGCGAAGCCACCGCTCGGCCATGTGCTTCCTTCGCCTGGTCCTGGTCGTGGACGAAGAGGAACTTCCCGAAATGGAAGTACGTCGCTGCTTGAGCGAAGTGTTCGCCAGCGGAGCGGTGCCGCCCCTCGGAACGAGCGATGTTCCCGAGTTCGACGTGATCTTCGGCACCGGCGCACCATGCTGCGCACCAGTCATCCCAGCGTTCGAGGCCACGGGTGATCTTGGTGAAGTCACTCGCGTCGACGCCGTTCGCTGTGAAGCGCGGTTCCCAGTTGGCGATGGCCGTTTCCAGCAGTACATCAGCCATGGCTACCCTCCCGTGAATGTGGCGGAAT
>JADGOD010000290.1 GCA_017883125.1 Acidimicrobiales bacterium | reverse complement strand
CCGTCGTCATCACCGAGGTGGGTGGAACGGTGGGCGACATCGAGATCCTCCCGTTCCTCGAGGCGATCCGTCAGTTCCGCCTCGATGTCGGGCGCGACAACGTCTGCTACGTGCACGTCACGCTGGTCCCGTTCATCGGCCCCGCGGGCGAGCAGAAGACCAAGCCGACCCAGCACTCGGTGACCGAGCTGCGCAGCCGGGGCATCCAGCCCGATGCCATCGTGTGCCGCAGCGAGGCACCCCTGTCCTCCAACCTCAAGCACAAGATCTCGAGCCTGTGCGACGTCGCGCCCAACGCGGTCGTGAACGCGGCTGATGCCCGCAACCTCTACGAGATCCCGCTCGTGCTCCACGAAGAGGGCCTCGACGAGGAGGTCTGCCGGATCCTGCGCATCGAGTCCGACGACCTCGACCTGTCCGAATGGGAGATCCTCGTCGATCGCATCGAGACCGCCGAAGATCCGGTCAAGGTCGGCATCATCGGCAAGTACGTCAGCCTTCCGGATGCGTACCTGTCGGTGGTGGAATCACTGAAGCACGGTGGCTTCTTCCACGGTGCGAGCGTCGAGATCGACTGGATCCAGGCCGAGGACGTGGAGGGCCTGCTGGCCGACGGACGCCTGCGCGACCTCGACGGCATCGTCATCCCCGGTGGGTTCGGTGAGCGCGGGGTCGAGGGAAAGGTGGCCGCGGCCGGGTACGCCCGGGAGAACAACGTGCCCTGCCTCGGGCTGTGCCTCGGCATGCAGGTCATGACCATCGACTTCGCCCGGAACGTCCTGGGCCTGGTCGGGGCCAACTCGAGCGAGTTCGACCCTCAGAGCCCGTACCCGGTGATCGATCTCATGGACTCCCAGCGTGACGTGACGGACAAGGGCGGGACGATGCGCCTCGGCGCCTATGTCGCCGAGCTGGTGTCCGGGTCCCAGGTGGCGTTGGCCTACGGCCGTGAGGTGGTGTCCGAGCGTCATCGGCATCGCTACGAGTTCAATCCCAAGTTCCGGGGCAAGTTCGACGGGACCGGCTTCGTGTGTTCCGGTGCCTCGCCCGACGGCCGCCTCGTCGAGTTCATCGAGCTCGAGGGACACCCCTTCTGGGTCGGCACCCAGGCCCATCCGGAGTTCAAGAGCCGGCCGAATCGCCCCGCCCCGCTGTTCCGGGAGTTCATGGCGGCCGCCCTGGCTCGCGCCGAGGGCCGGAACCCCCACCTCATCCAGCTCGATCGCGAGCCCGCCTCGGCGGGCTGAGATCGTGAACGGTCCGCCGAGCGAGCTGGCACCCTTCCAGAAGCGGGGCGAGCGTGAGCTGTATGCCGGCCATGTGATCTCCCTCGGCGTCGGCACCTTCGTCGGCCCGGACGGAACGCCGTTCGAGCGAGACCTCGTCCATCATCCCGGAGCGGTCTCGGTCGTTCCCGTGCTCGGTGACGAGGTCATCCTCGTGCGCCAGTACCGGGCATCCCTCGATGCCTACCTGCTCGAGATCCCGGCGGGGAAGCGTGACGTGACCGACGAGCCTCCCGAGGAGACGGCCCGCCGCGAGCTCATCGAGGAGGTCGGCCATCGCGCCGGGACGCTGATCGCCCTGGCGGAGTTCTACAACTCACCCGGCTTCTGTGACGAGCACTCCTACGTGTTCCTCGGCCTCGACCTCGAGCCTGCGCCCCCCTCCGCCCAGGGCGTCGAGGAGGAGCACATGACCATCGAGCGCGTGGCGCTCGACGACGTGACCGGCCTCATCGCCAGCCGGGAGCTGATGGATGCCAAGAGCATCATCGGGCTCACGCTCGCGCTGCGACACCTGGGACGATGACGCCGACGCCGGCGGTGGTGTCAGGCCCGGAGGTGCCCGCCGCTGACGCCCCTACGCCACTCGAGGTCGAGGAGTTCCTGACCTGGCTCCGGACCGAGCGCGGTCGGTCCGACAACACGGTGGCCGCCTATCGACGCGACCTGCGAACGTACGCGGGCTGGCTGCGCCTTCGGGGCATTGAGCTGGGGAAGGTCGACGAGGCCACGATCTCCGACTACGTGCGCGTCCTCCGTGAGGAGGGTCGGGCGCCGGCATCGGTGGCCCGCGCGCTGGTCGCGGTGCGCTCCCTCTACCGCTTCCTCGCCGATGAGGGGCTGCTGGGCGCCGACCCCGCCGCCGACGTCGAGGTGCCGAGAGTTCCCCGGGGGTTGCCCAAGCCGTTGACCGAAGCCGAGGTCACGGCTCTGCTGGCTGCGGTCGTAGGCGACGACGCGGTCGCCCGCCGCGACCGAGCGATGCTCGAGGTGCTCTACGGCACCGGCGTGCGCATCTCCGAGCTGGTCGGCCTTTCGCTGAGCGGGGTCGATCGCGAGTCCCGCTTCCTGAAGGTGTTCGGCAAGGGGGCGAAGGAGCGCATGGTCCCACTCGGCCGCTACGCCGACGACGCCCTGGGGGCGTACCTGTCATCGGGCGGCCGCGACACCCTGACGCCGGAGCGATGGGCCCGTCGCGACGATGCCGACGCCGTCTTCCTGAACCGCCGGGGCGGTCGGCTCTCCCGTCAGGGTGCATGGCAGATCGTGCGACGTCACGGCGACCGGGCCGGGTTGGGCGATCGGCTGAGCCCCCACGTGCTGCGGCACTCCTGCGCCACCCACATGCTCGATCGAGGGGCCGACATCCGCTACGTGCAGGAGCTGTTGGGACACGCATCGCTGACGACCACGCAGGTGTACACCCTGGTGTCCACCGAACGGCTGCGCCAGGTCTACGAGGCTGCGCACCCCCGGGCCAACGGCCGCCCCGCCGCTCCCTGAGCACTAACCTCGGGCAGGTGAACGACAACGCCGGTCCCGCATCGCAGATTCCCGCCGACTCGCGCCAGGAGCTGCAAGCCGAGCAGTCCCGCCTGGTGGCACGCCTGGGCGAGCTCCACGCCGACGACCTGGCCGAGAGCCAGGACGACAACTTCGCGGACGGCGGTCAGGTAGCCGCCGAGCAGGACGAGATCATGACGTTGGCCACCGACCTGCGCACCCAGCTCGATGACGTCCAGCGGGCGCTCGGCAAGCTCGATGCCGGCACCTACGGCCTGTGCGAGGTGTGCGGCGAGCCCATCGCCGACGACCGGCTCGAAGCCCTGCCGGCGGCGCGCTTCTGCATGCTGCACGCCGCCGGCTGATCGGGTCGATGGCGCACGCCGGTCATCTGGTCTCCCGCTTCTTCACCTCGCTGTGGCCCGGCGGTCCGAGCGCCTCGGAGTCGGCCTGGGCGGAATCGCACCTCCTGCACACCGAGGTCCCGCTGTGGCGGGCCATGAGTGGGCCGGACCGCCGCCACGCCGTGGGAGTGGCCCACCGGG
>JADGOD010000289.1 GCA_017883125.1 Acidimicrobiales bacterium | reverse complement strand
CTGCACCGTGAGCTCTCGCCAGGCCGAGAACAGCCTGGGCCTCATCGACCGCCCCGTTCAGCTCGATGGGCTCTGCGTTCTTGAGGACCCGTCCTCCGTAGAGAAGCCCTGTGGTGCCGTCGTCGCCATGGCGCGTGTAGATCTTCATACGGCCTAAGGCTACCGGGGGTCCCGGTAGCCTCGTTGTCTATGGCATCACAGGTTCCGATCTTCCCGCGCCTGAGCGCGGACAACGACCCCTATCTGGCCGCGCTCAGCGAGCGGGTCGTGATCTTCGATGGTGCCACCGGAACGAACCTCCAGCTGATGGACCTCACCGCAGACGACTTCGGAGGGCCCGCCCTGGAGGGATGCAACGAGATCCTCGTCGACACCCGCCCCGATGCGATCGATCGGCTCCACCGATCGTTCCTGGAGATCGGCTCAGAGGTCATCGAGACCAACTCGTTCGGCTCGTTCTCGGTCGTGCTTGCCGAGTACGACATCGCAGAGAGGGCCGAAGAGCTCTCCCGACGCTCCGCCGAGATCGCCCGTGCGGCTGCCGACGACTTCGCCACCCCGACGAGACCACGGTTCGTCGCCGGTTCCATGGGACCCGGGACGAAGTTCCCGACCCTGGGCCAGATCTCATACTCCGACCTGCGCGACTCCTACGTCGAGCAGGCCCGGGGCCTCCTCACCGGCGGCGTCGACCTCCTCGTCATCGAGACCATGTTCGATCTCCTGGGGGCCAAGGCGGCGATCAACGCCGCTCGGCTCGCCATGGCCGAGACCGGACGCCAGGTCCCGCTGCAGGTCCAGGTCACCATCGAGCTCACCGGACGCATGCTCCCCGGCACCGAGATCGGCGCTGCGCTGACCGCTCTCGAGGCGATGCAGATCGATGTCATCGGGATGAACTGTGCAACCGGTCCCGTCGAGATGGGTGAGCCGCTGCGCTACCTCGCCGAGCATGCACGCATCCCCATCTCGGTCCTTCCCAACGCCGGGCTCCCGAGCGTCGTCGACGGCAAGATGCACTACGACCTCACCCCCGAGGGGCTCGCCGAGCACATGACCCGATTCGTCACCGAGTACGGCGTCAACGCAGTCGGAGGATGCTGCGGGACCACGCCGGCCCACCTCGCCGCCGTCGTCGAGGCCGTCGGCTCGGTGGCCCCGATCCCGCGGCACCCTGAGCACGAGCCGTCCGCCGCGTCGATCTACTCGTCGGTCCCCTTCCACCAGGAGTCCTCGTTCCTGGTCATCGGAGAGCGCACCAACGCCAACGGGTCGAAGAAGTTCCGCGAGGCGATGCTCGACGGCGACTGGGACACCTGCGTGGCGATGGCCAAGGACCAGATCAAAGAGGGCTCCCACGTCATCGACGTCTGCGTCGACTACACGGGGGCCGACGGGGTCTCCGACATGGAGGAGGTCACCAAGCGCTTCGCCACGCAGTCGAGCGTTCCGATCATGGTCGACACCACCGAGGCGCCGGTAGCTCGGACCGCGCTGGCCTGGCTCGGGGGCCGAGCCATCCTCAACTCGGTGAACCTCGAAGAGGGGGCCGAGGAGGGAACACGTCTCGACTCGTTCCTCCGGCTCTCTCGTGAGTTCGGAGCCGCGGTGGTGGCCACGTGCATCGACGAAGAGGGCCAGGCGCGCACCGCCGAGTGGAAGCTGCGCTCGGCGAAGGCCATCCACGACCTCGCCATCGAGCGCTACGGTCTCGAGCCCTCCGACCTGATCTTCGACGCGCTCGCCCTGCCTCTCTCCACCGGCATGGAGGAGTCCCGGCGCGATGGGATCGAGACGATCGAGGGGATCCGCGCCATCAAGGCCAACCTGCCCGGGGTCTCGACCGTGCTCGGGCTCTCCAACGTCTCGTTCGGCTTGAATCCGGCCGCACGTCAGGTCCTGAACAGCGTCTTCCTCTATGAGTGCATGGGGGCCGGCCTGGACGCGGCGATCGTGCACGCCTCGAAGATCCTGCCCCTGACCAAGATCGACGAGCGGACCCGCGAGGTCTGCCTCGACTTGATCTATGACCGCCGCTCGGACGGCTACGACCCGCTCACCGAGCTGCTCGCCCTCTTCGAGGGCGTCTCGGTCGCCAACCAGGTCAAAGAGGATCACTCCGACTGGCCGGTCACCGATCGGCTGGTCCAGCGCATCATCGATGGCGATCGAAACGGCCTCGAGGCCGAGCTCGAAGAAGCGATGGCCGAGGGGAACTCGCCGTTGACCATCGTCAATGACTTCCTCCTCAGCGGCATGAAGACCGTCGGCGAGCTCTTCGCCTCCGGCGAGATGCAACTGCCCTTCGTGCTCGGCGCGGCCGAGACGATGAAGCGGGCAGTGGCCTACCTGGAGCCTCACATGGAGAAGAGCGACCAGGGCGGCCGCGGGACCGTGGTGCTCGCAACCGTCAAGGGCGACGTCCATGACATCGGCAAGAACCTCGTCGACATCATCTTCACCAACAACGGCTACGAGGTCATCAACCTCGGCATCAAGGTCGGCATCAACGAGATGATCGCCGCCGTACAAGAGCACGACGCCGACGTGCTCGGCATGAGCGGCCTGCTGGTCAAGTCCACGCTGATCATGCGCGAGAACCTCGAGACGATGAACGAGCGCGGCATGGCCGATGTCCCGGTCCTGCTCGGGGGGGCGGCGCTCACGCGCACCTACGTCGAGCGGGATCTGCGCGAGATCTACGACGGGCGCCTCTTCTACGGGAAAGACGCCTTCGAGGGCCTTCGCACCATGGACCAGCTCATGGCCCTCAAGCGCGATGGGGTCGATGATCCTGACTTCGGCCGGGAGATCTCGACGAAGAACGTCCAGCGCCGGTTCCGTGGCGAGTCGACCGAGCCCGTCGAGGGCCAGCCAGATCGTGCTCCGAGCGTCGCTGACGACAACGAGATCCCCACCCCTCCCTTCCTGGGCTCCCGGGTGGCCAAGGGGATCCCTGTCGACGAGATCACGCCGTATCTCAACCAGACCGCTCTGTTCCGGAACCAGTGGGGGTTCCGCCCGGAGAACGGCGAGAACGACGCAGAGTTCAAGACCCGCGTCTCGGCCACCTTGCGCCAGGAGCTGGCCCAGGCGGTCGCCGACGACCTGCTGGTCCCCCAGGTCGTCTACGGCCACTTCCCGGCCAACTCCGAGGGCAACGACGTCGTGCTCTTCACCGACGAGACGAGGACCGAGGAGCTCAGCCGCTTCCACTTCCCCCGTCAGAGCGTCGAGCCCTGGCTCTGCATCGCAGACTTCTTCGCCGAGAGGTCGACCGGCCGGCCCGACTATGCCAGCTTCATGCTGGTGACGATGGGGAGTCGGATCTCTGATCGGTGCAAGGAGCTCTTCGACGCCAACGAGTACCAGCGATACCTGTTCCTCCACGGGCTCGGCGTCGAGATGGCAGAGGCCCTCGCCGAGCTGTGGCACTTCCGGATCCGCGAAGAGCTCGGCATCGCCGGTGAGGATGGACCCACGGTGACCGGCCTCTTCCGCCAGCAGTATCGCGGGGGCCGCTACTCCTGGGGGTATCCTGCGTGTCCCGACCTCTCAGAGAACGCCAAGGTGGCCGAGCTGCTCGGCGCGTCTCGCATCGGGGTCGAGGTCTCCGAGGGGTTCCAGCTCCATCCTGAACAGACAACGGACGCCATCATCTGCCATCACCCACAAGCCAAGTACTTCGTCGCATGAGTGACGCACCCATGACAGAAGAGCTCGAGCTCACCCTTGGGCGGCCCGCTGCGGGCGGAGGGTTCGTCGGTCGCGGCGCTGACGGTCGAGTCGTCTTCGTGCGCCACGGGCTGCCCGGAGAGACCGTCCGCGCCGTTCTGACCGAGGAGCACGCCCGCTGGGCGCGCGCCGACGCCGTCGAGAGCCTGGTGCCCTCCCCTGACCGAGTCGACCCGCCGTGCGCCTTCTCGGGTCCGGGCAGGTGCGGAGGATGCGACTGCCAGCACG
>JADGOD010000037.1 GCA_017883125.1 Acidimicrobiales bacterium | reverse complement strand
GCATCAGCAAGGATGCGGAGCGCGGGTCCATGCGGCGGAGGCACAGCGTGGCGATGATGGCCGGGGCGACTCCGAGCTTCACCTCGGAGAAGGCGAAGGTGGCGGTGGCAGGTGCGATGACGATGTCGGCGGCGGCGACCAGGCCGATCCCTCCGGCGCGGACGTGGCCGTTGAGGGCGACGACGATCGTCTTGTCGAGCTGCCACAGTGCCTCGAGGACATCGACCAGGGTCACGCTCGATCTGGTGATCGCTCCCGTGTCGGAGAGGTCCGCGCCCGAGCAGAACACCGTCCCGGTTGCCGTCAAGACCACGGCCCGGATCCCGGGGTCGGCGGCCGCCGTCGCGAGGTGGGCGGCGAGCTCGGCGAGGAGCTGCGAGGAGAGGGCGTTGCGGTTCGCTGGTGAGTCGAGGGTGATCGTTCCGATCCCTCGGTCGCTGTCTAGGTGGACGAGTTCGCTCATGCCTCAGTCTGCCCCTTCCCCGATCTGCGTGGCGACCAGATCGTCGAGCTCGTCGAGCGATCCGACGTCGGCCACCGAGCGGGCCAGAGGGCCGGGGGGAGTCATGGGGCCACCGGGTTCAGGGGACCCGCAGCGCTCACGCGGCTCGGGAGGGGGTGCCCCAGGACCTCCGCCAGCCAGCGTCCGGTCTCGAGCAGTGCGTCGAGGTCGATGCCGGTGCTGATCCCGAGATCCTCGAAGAGGAGCACCAGGTCCTCGGTGGCGAGGTTCCCGCCGGCCCCGGGAGCGAAGGGGGAGCCACCGAGACCCCCGAGAGAGGTGTCGAAGCGCCTCACTCCCATCCCGTGGGCGGCGAAGGCGTTCGTCAGCGCCGTGCCCCTGGTGTCGTGGAGGTGGAGGCCCACGTCGGTCCCGACCCGGTCGAGGACCGGGCCCAGCCGGGCGGGGGTGGCGGTGCCCGTGGTGTCGGCGAGGGTGATCTGGTCGGCGCCGGTCTCACGGAGCACCCCGACCAGCTCGGCGACGAGCGAGGGGGCGATGGTCTCGAACGGCGAGCCGAAGCAGCACGAGACCACGACGTCGAGCGTGGCGTCCGAGGCGATCGCCCGGATCCTCCCGAACTCCTCGAGCGACTCGGCGGTCGACATCTGGATGTTCTTGATGCTGTAGGTCTCCGACGCCGAGACCGTCACCGTCAGCTGTCTGAGCCCGGATCCGAGCGCCAGCTCGGCACCTCGGACGTTGGGTACCAGTCCCCAGAGGCGTGGATCGTCGCCCAGCGCGGCGACGACGTCGGCCGCGCCGGCCATGGAGGGGACGGCCTTGGGCGAGACGAAGGCGGCCACCTCGACCTGGGAGAGCCCGGCGCTGAGGAGCCGGGTGGCGAGCTCGGCTCGCAGGGACGCATCGATGGGGGCAAGGGGCTGGAGGCCGTCTCTTGGCCCACAGTCTCGGATGACGAGGTCAGGCATGGAGTCTGAGCGTAATGCATGGTACGGTGACGTTCCTTAGTCCAGACTAAGTTTCTCACTCATGGACGCTCCCCAACTCCACTCGATGATCAGCCCGACCGCGGAGTCGTACCTCGCGAACGTCGAGGCGATGGAGGCGCTGGTCGCCGATCTGACCGTCGAGCTCGACAAATCCAGGACGGGTGCGTCCGAAGAGGTTCGGAGCCGGCACACCGCTCGCGGCAAGATGCTGGCCCGAGATCGGGTTGACGCCCTCTGCGATCCCCAGACCCCGTTCCTCGAGCTCTCGGCGCTGGCCGGACACGGGATGTACGGCGAGGAGCCGGGTGGGGCGGGCATCATCACCGGCATCGGTCGGGTCTCGGGCAGGACCTGCGTGATCGTGGCCAACGATGCCACCGTCAAGGGCGGGACGTATCGCCCGATGACGGTCAAGAAGCACCTCCGCGCCCAGGAGATCGCCCTCGAGAACCGTCTGGCGTGCATCTACCTCGTCGACTCGGGCGGAGCGTTCCTCCCCATGCAGGACGAGGTCTTCCCCGACCGCGACCACTTCGGCCGGATCTTCTACAACCAGGCGAGGATGTCGTCGCTCGGGATCCCCCAGATCGCAGCGGTGATGGGTTCGTGCACCGCGGGAGGGGCGTACGTCCCGGCCATGAGCGACGAGGCGATCATCGTGGCGAACCAGGGGACGATCTTCCTCGGCGGCCCTCCCCTCGTGAAGGCGGCGACCGGAGAGGTCGTCTCGGCCGAGGACCTCGGCGGCGGGCTGATGCACACCACGGTCTCGGGCGTGGCGGACCACCTGGCCCGTGACGACGCGCACGCCCTCGAGATCGTGCGGACGATCCTGGCGACGACGCCGCCCCAGGGGGACCCCCCGTGGGCGATGAGCGCTCCCTGCGAGCCGGTGGCGGACCCCTCCCAGCTCTACGGCGTCGTCTCGGCGAACCCCCGGGTTCCTTACGACGTCAAGGAGATCATCGCCCGCATCGTCGACGGAAGTCAGTTCGCGGAGTTCAAGGCCGGCTATGGGACCACGCTGATCACGGGCTTCGCGTCGATCTACGGGAACCCCGTGGGCATCATCGCCAACAACGGCGTGCTCTTCTCCGAGTCAGCCCTCAAGGGAGCGCACTTCATCGAGCTGTGTGACCAGCGGCGGATCCCGCTGCTGTTCCTGCAGAACATCACCGGGTTCATGGTCGGTCGTGACTACGAGGCCGGCGGGATCGCCAAGCACGGCGCCAAGATGGTCACCGCGGTGGCGTGCGCCCGGGTGCCGAAGCTCACCGTCATCGTCGGTGGCTCGTTCGGGGCGGGGAACTACTCGATGTGCGGTCGGGCCTACTCGCCGCGATTCCTGTGGATGTGGCCCAACGCCCGGATCTCGGTGATGGGCGGCGACCAGGCGGCCTCGGTGCTCACCACGATCCGAGACGACCAGCTGAACGCACAGGGCGCATCATGGGGCCCCGGCGAGGCCGAGCGGCTCAGCGACGAGGTGCGTGACTCCTACGACCGCCAGGGCCACCCCTACTACTCGACCGCTCGGCTCTGGGATGACGGCGTGATCGACCCGGCGGACACCCGTCGGGTGGTCGGGCTCTCACTGGCCGCCGCCGCGTGCGCGCCGCTCGAAGACGTCCGCTACGGCGTCTTCCGGATGTAGCCGTGTTCTCCACCGTCCTCGTAGCCAACCGCGGTGAGGTCGCCGTCCGCATCACCCGCACGCTCAGGCGCCTCGGGATCCGATCGGTCGCCGTCTTCTCCGACCTCGACACCGGGAGCCTCCACGCCCGATCTGCGGACGTCGCCGTCCGACTCGGCCCCGCCGCTCCGGCCGAGAGCTACCTCAACGTGGGGCGGATCATCGACGCGGCGACGAAGACGGGCGCCGACGCGATCCATCCCGGCTACGGCTTCCTGTCCGAGGCGCCCGAGCTCGCACGAGCCTGCCGGGAGGCGGGGGTCGTCTTCATCGGCCCCTCGGCCGACGCGATCGAGCTGATGGGGGACAAGATCCGAGCGAAGCAGACCGTGGCCGCCGCCGGGGTGGCGACCGTCCCGGGACGGGCCGAGCCGGGGCTGAGCGACCGAGACCTCATCGAGGCAGCCGGCACGATCGGCTTCCCGGTGCTGGTGAAGCCCTCGGCCGGAGGGGGCGGCAAGGGGATGCGCCTGGTGGAGGGTCCGGACCGCATCGCCGAGCAGATCGCCTCCGCTCGCCGGGAAGCAGCCTCCGCGTTCGGTGACGACACGCTGTTCATCGAGCGGTACCTCGCACGGGCTCGCCATCTTGAGGTCCAGGTGCTGGCGGACTCCCACGGCAACGTCGTCCACCTCGGTGAGCGCGAGTGCAGCCTCCAGCGACGCCATCAGAAGATCATCGAGGAGGCCCCCTCCCCGGCGCTCGACCAGACCCTGCGCGAGGCGCTGGGCCGCCAGGCCGTGGCCGTGGCGACGGCGAGCAGCTACGTCAACGTCGGCACGGTCGAGTTCATCGTCTCGGCCGAGTCCCCGGACGAGGCGTACTTCATGGAGATGAACTCCCGGCTCCAGGTCGAGCACCCGGTGACCGAGATGGTCTGGGGCCTCGATCTCGTCGAGCAGCAGCTCCGGGTGGCAGCCGGTGAGCCGCTCGGGTTCGATCAGGAAGACCTCCATGCAGACGGCCACTCCATCGAGGCGCGGGTCTACGCCGAGGACCCCGCACACGGGTTCCTGCCCACCGGTGGCGCGATCCTCTCCCTGTACGAGCCACCGGCCGAGATGGCCCGCGTCGACTCAGGGGTCACCCAGGGCGACGTGGTCGGCTCTGTCTACGACCCGATGCTGGCCAAGGTCATCGCCTGGGCGCCCACGCGACTCGGAGCGCTGTCCCGACTCGACGCGGCGCTGGGCCAGTACCAGCTGCTCGGCGTCGTCACCAACGTCGGGTTCCTGCGCGACCTGCTGCGGCTCGACGCGGTGCGCGCCGGAGAGCTCGACACCGGTCTCGTCGAGCGCACCGCGGGCGACTTCTTCGACGCGTCGCCGACGAGCGCCGACGTGGCGGTCGGCGCGATCCTCGGCCTCATGACCTCGTCGGGATCCGACGGCGTCTGGGATCTCTCGGGATGGCGGCTGGGGACCCCAGTCACCTCGTCGTGGTCCGCCGACTGCGCCGGAATCGAGCACACAGCCCGGATCCGCCGGAACGGATCTGCATGGGAGGTGCGTGTCGACGATGCGATCCACGTCATCGATGTGGGCGCGCGAGATGCGGCCTATGACGTCGTCATCGACGGCGCTGCGTCGAGGTACGTCGCCGCCCGCGACGGTCGCACGGTGTGGGTCGGTCGTGAGGGCCGGACCTTCAGGTTCGTCGAGCCCGAGCTCATCCGGACCGGCGCGCAGGTCCATGACGGCGCGGGCCAGATCACCTCGCCGATGCCCGGGGTCGTCACGTCGGTCACGATCTCCGTGGGAGACGTCGTCGACGCCGGGACGACGCTGGTGGTGGTCGAGGCCATGAAGATGGAGCACGCGCTCTGCGCACCCATGGCCGGGCACGTGAGCGCCGTCTTCGTGAGCCCGTCGGATCAGGTCGTACTCGGTCAGGTTGTTGCAGAGATTGTGGGGATCGAAGATGTCGTTTGAACTCAGTGCCGATCACGAGGCGTTCCGCTCGGTGGTCAGGGACTTCGCCGAGAAGGAGCTCGCCCCCCATGTCGCCAAGTGGGACGAGGAGCACCACTTCCCCGTCGAGGTGGTGGCGGCGATGGGGGAGCTCGGGCTCTTCGGGCTCATCTTCCCTGAGGAGTGGGGCGGCGGCGGCGGCGATTTCGCCTCGCTGTGCGTGGCGATCGAGGAGATCGGCCGGATCGACCAATCGATGGGGATCACGTTGTCGGCCGGGGTCGGCCTCGGCGCGAACCCCATCTTCCGCTTCGGCGATGAGGATCAGAAGGCCACCTGGCTCCCCGACCTCGTCGCCGGCCGAGCGCTGGGGGCGTTCGGCCTCACCGAGCCCGACGCGGGCAGCGACGCCGGTGGCACCAAGACGCGCGCTGCCGCCGTTGACGACGGCTGGATCCTCAACGGCTCGAAGGCGTTCATCACCAACTCCGGGTCATCGATCACCTCGGTGGTGACGGTGACCGCCCGAGACGAAGACGGAGGGATCTCGGCGTACCTGGTCCCCTCGGGCTCCGACGGCCTCGTGGTCGAGCCGGCGTATCGCAAGCTCGGCTGGCATGCCAGCGACACCCACGGTCTGAGCTTGATCGACTGCCACGTGCCGAGCGAGAACCGTCTCGGTGCCGCCGGCTCGGGGTTCCGCAACTTCCTCTCGATCCTCGATGACGGTCGCATCGCCATCTCGGCCCTGGCGATCGGATGCGCGCGAGCCTGCCTCGATGCAGCGGTCGACTACGCCAAGAACCGCATGGCCTTCGGCGCGCCGATCGGGCGCAACCAGGGGGTCTCCTTCGCACTGGCTGATCTCGCCGTGAGCGTCGAGGCGGCGACGACCCTGACGTACAAGGCGGCGTGGCTCAAGGACTCCGGGCGACCCGCCTCTCAGGCGGCGGCGATCGCCAAGCTCTACTCGACCGAAGCCGCCGTGACGGCGACCCGGATCGCCACCCAGGTCTTCGGAGGAGCGGGGTTCATCGAGGAGTCACCAGTGGCCCGCTTCTACCGTGACGCCAAGATCCTCGAGATCGGCGAGGGTACCAGCGAGATCCAGCGGCTCATCATCGCCCGGGGTCTCGGTCTGCCGGTGGCCTGAGCCGGCCGACACCTAGACGACCTGCTGCTCGAGGAACGGGTCGACCGCCACGCCGTTGTCGATGAGGAACGCGCTCAGCGCACCGATCGACATCTCCCTGAGCAGATGGAACATCGCCTCTCGGGTCAGACGCATGCTGAAGGGCGTCGAGTTGATCAACCCGATCACCGCGTGGACCGCAGCGCGGGCCTGGAGCTGGTTACTGACCCCAAGCTCGCAGAGCGCGCCGACCCAGTACTCGACGTACTCGGCCTGGAGGTGACGAACCCCACGCTGCACCGCTTCGGGGGCGTGGACCAGATCCCGGTGGTGGACGGTGATCAGCTCCGGCTGATCGAGGGAGAAGGTGATCTGGCCAGCGACGAGGTGGCGGAGGGTGCCCGTGGGGCTGAGCGACTCGGTTTCCTTGGCGCGGGCGAGAAGCTCCTCGCTCACGGTGACGAGCATCTCGCCGAGCAGGGCCTCCTTGCTCGAGAAGTGATGGTAGAGGGCGGGGCCCGAGAGACCGACGGCGGCGCCGATGTCGTCGACCGTCACGCCGTAGAAGCCCTTGGCGGCGAACAGGCGCGCCGCGGCCGCCATCATCTCGGCGCTGCGGGGGCTCATCGACGGGGAGCTCATCGTGTCAATTCTGCCCGACCCGCAGCGGTCCGGGATACGACGCCGCATTGACCGTGCTCGACCGAGGACCTGGCGTGCCACGTCGATCGACGGGGGCCTCGAGATGGGGACGTTTGACCGGAAGGTGGCGCTCATCACCGGAGTGGCACGGGGCCAAGGTCGCTCCCACGCCCTGGCGCTCGCCCACGAGGGTGCCGACATCGTCAGGATCGACATCTACGACCAGATCGAGCCGATTCCCCATCCGCTGGCCACCGAGGCGGATCTCGAGGAGACCGCAGCGGGGATCGAGGCGCTGGGCCGGCGCGCCCTGCTCCGAAAGGGGGGCGTCCCCTCCTCGGCGGACCTGGGGCGCTGTTCGAGGAGGCGATCGCCGAGTTCGGCCGCGTCGACATCGTGATCGCCAACGCCGGGGTGATCCTGACGGGCGTCGAGGGCCACGACGAGGAGGCGATCTTCCGCCTGAGCCTCGACGTGCTGCTCGTCGGGGTCTGGAACACCATCCAGATGGCCGCACCCCACTTCATCGAACCCGAAGAGGGGGTCCTTCGTGGTCACGGCGTGGACTACTGCGCTCAAGGCCTCCTCTGATGGGACCGGTGGCACCGACGGCTACGCAGCATCCAAGGCAGCGGTGGTCTCGTTGGTCAAGACCTACGCCGCCCACCTGGCCCGCACAACGTGCGGATCAACGCCGTGGTCCCCACCGGGGTGGACACCCCGATG
>JADGOD010000288.1 GCA_017883125.1 Acidimicrobiales bacterium | reverse complement strand
GAGGCACTCGCCGAGGGTGTCAGCCAGCTGGGTCAGCTGACCACGGTCTGCGCCAACGCCGGCATCCTGCCGATGGCGATGGGTGACCCCAACCCGCTGGACTTCCAGGACGCCATCGACGTCGACCTGATCGGTGTGATGAACGCGGTGACGGTGGCGATCCCGCACATCCTGCCCGCCGGCACCGGTGGCTCGATCATCATCACCGGCTCGACGGCCGGCATGATGCCCAACACGGTGTCTCCGTCGGCTGACCCCAACGTCATCATGGGACCTGGCTCGGCAGGCTACGGCTGGGCCAAGCGGATCCTGATCAGCTACACCGAGGAGATGGCGCTCCACCTCTCCAGCTACGGCGTGCGGGTCAACGCCATCCACCCCACCAACGTCAACACGCACCTGCTCCACAACGAGGGCATCTACAAGATGTTCCGGCCCGATCTCGAGACGGTGACCCGCGAGGACTTCATCCCGTCATCGGAGTACTTCCAGGCGCTGCCGATCCCGTGGCTCGAGCCCGAGGACGTCGCCGATCTCGTGCTATTCCTCGCGTCGAATGACTCGAAGAACATCACCGGTGACAACATCCGGATCGATGCAGGCTCCTTCATCAAGTGGCCCAACGGACCGGCTTAGACTTGTTCGTTCGTTCTAGGACCCTTCGTTCTAGGACATTCAGTGCAGGAATCAGAGGGAAGGGACCGTCATGAGTAGCTCCAGCTTTAATCTCGTCGACGCGCCGATGGCGAAGGACCGCACCGAGGGGTGGAAGTACCTCCGCAGCTTCGGTGACGTCTACCGATCTGAGGATGGGGAGTACTTCCTCACCGGGGCGGATGTCGTCCAGTTCGCGTACTCGAACCCGGAGATCTTCTCGTCGGCCAAGGCCTTCGACATGCTCGGGAGTCCCATCCCTCTGGTCCCCATCGCCATCGACCCGCCTGACCACGTCCGCTATCGCCGGGTCCTCGACCCGATGCTCGCTCCGCGGGTGATCAACGCCATGGAAGACGAGCTCCGACGCCAGGTCGACGAGATCATCGACCTCTTTGTCGAGAAGGGCGAGTTCGACGGCGTCGCCGACGTCGCCCGGCTCTATCCGACCCAGGTCTTCTTGACCGTCGCGGGGATGCCACTCGAGGATCGGGACCAGTTCATCGAGTGGTCCGAGTTCATCATCGAGAACTCCGGGGCTGGGCTCGGCGAAGCCGCTCCCGAGGTCCTCGTCGCCGCAGCTGCGGTCTTCGAGTACATCAACGGCTTCATCGAGAAGAAGCGCCTCGCACCAGGGGACGACATCTTGTCCAAGGTCCTGATGCTCGAGGGTGACGACAAGTGGTCGGACGACGAGATCTTCGGGATGGTGTTCCTGTTCGTCCTGGCCGGTCTCGACACCGTGACCGCTTCGATCGGATTCTCGCTCTATCACCTCGCCAAGGACCAAGGGCTCCAGGCCCAGCTCCGTGCGGACTATGCGCTCATCCCCGCGTTCATCGAAGAGGTGCTCCGCCTCGAGCCCCCCGCTCCGATCGGACCGCGCGTCACGCTCTCTGAGGTCGAGGTCGACGGTGTGACGATCCCCGAGGGGACCCGGGTCAACGTCGTGCTCGGCGCTGCCAACCGGGACGAGCGCCGCTTCCCGAATCCGGACGTGTTCAGTCTCGAGACGGCCGATCGGAGCCACTTCGCCTTCGGCGGTGGCATCCACCGCTGCCTGGGCTCGCACTTGGCCAAGCGGGAGCTGCGGCTCGTGCTCGAGGAGATCTTCGACAAGGTCCCCTCCTTCTCGCTGGCACCCGGAGCGGAGCCTGAGATCGTCTGGCCCAGCGGCACGTCGCACCTCATCGACGTCCCACTCGTCTTCGACGTGGCGTAAGGATCCCGCGTGCGTGATAGGCGAGCTCCCGATACAGCAGTCTCGGATCGCGACACTTCGAGCGCGTCTGGCACGATGGGGTGGTGGGAACGATCCGCACCCCAGGAGGCCTAGAGGTACCGGAGGCGGCGATCCGCTACACCTTCGTCCGCTCAGGCGGTCCAGGAGGTCAGCACGTCAACACCACCTCGACCAAGGCGCAGATCCGCATAGATCTCGACGCCTGCGGCTTCGATGCGCGGATCGACGCGCTGCTCCGCGCTCGCTACGGCCACGTGGTGCGGGCGACGGGGGGTGAGTCCCGGTCGCAGTGGCGCAACCGCTCAGAGGCCCTCGAGCGGGCGTTGGCGATGATCGATGCGGCCGTGGCCCGAGAGCGTCCACGGGTGGCCACCCGAGCAACCAGAGGGTCTCGTGAGCGTCGGCTGGCCGACAAGGCCCATCGGGCGAGGCGCAAGTCTGACCGGCGGTGGACTGGCGACGATTGAGGGTCGCCGTCAGTGCGTCTGGGTTCTTAGCTGCGGGGCGAGGATCTCACTCATGGCGGGGCCCACATACCTCGAGTAGGCGGCGGTGGTGTGCCGGTTGTTCTGATAGACGATCCGGTGGTTGACGACGACGGGGCAGGTGGTCGTCGTGCAGAACAACGAGTCGAGGTTCACGAACGACGCGCCTGCGATCTTGGACGCGGCCAGGAGCTGAGTGCGGAAGAGCCCGTTTTCGCCGCCGGTGAAGGTCGAGACAGGGATGTTGCACACCTGGAGGTTCGTGGCGTTCTGCGCCAGACAGTTTGGGGGGGGCGGGCCCGGGAACTGATCGAACCACGGGATGTTGCTCAGCACGGCGAGGCGGGCCTTCGTGGGCTTGAGGGATCGGAGCATGGCGGATGCGGAGTCGAGGACCTGGGTCGGCTGCGCGGTGATCCCCGGGCCTCCCGTGATGAAGATCGCAACCGGGTGGAGGCTGATCAGCTTCGTGGTGGCCCAACGGTGCCAGGTGTCGCACTGGGTGAAGAGGGCTCCCGTCTCTGCGTAGTAGAGCTTCAGCCAGGGGGCGCAGCCGTCCTTGACCAGGATGACCAGCTTGAGGTGGTTGGTCGTGGCGACGGTGAGGAAGGCCGACGTCCACATCTGGGCCTGGGAATCACCGTAGAGGGCGATGGTCTGCTTCGAGTGGCGGTCGCCGAAGACGCAGGACGGTGGGATGGTCACCTCGTCGTCGGTCCGAGCGATGCACGTGGCGGGGATCTTCGGGGACGTCAGCGACATCGTGGATGCCTCGGCCAGAGGCGGTATGAGCGGCGAGGGCAGTGTGGTCTGCTTCACCGCTCTCTTGATCTGGCGGGCCAGCTCCGCTCGAGTGGCGGTGGCCGCTTGGAGGGAGGGCTTGACCACGGTGTGGTCTTGGTGGTTGCTGATGAGGATCGAGCACACGACCAGGGAGATGGCGATCAGAGCTGCCCCGAGTCCGATCGAGAGCCCCCGTCGAGCAGAGAGGAACGTCGCGTGACGGATCGGGTTCTCGACCAGCCGGTAGGTAGCGAACGCGAGCAGCACGGCGAGGCCGACAAAGAGGAGACGAGCGGTCAGGCTCAGCATGTGGCCGGCGTGCTCTTCGGGGATGACGAGAAGCGGGAAGTGCCAGAGGTAGAGGGAGAACGAGATCGCGCCGATCTCGAGCGGCAGCCAGCGGCCGAAGACGATCTCGGGACCGAAGCGAGGCGCTGCGAAGCCGGCCACGATGACGAGCGCAGTGGCGATCACGGGGAGGGCGACTGCGATCCCCGGGTACGGGGTTGATCGTGAGTAGAGAAGCGCAGCGGTCACGATGCCGAGGATGCCGACCCAGCCGATCAGCGCAGCGGGGAGTGACGGGATCTTCTTCCAAGCAGGCCCGACGGAGGCCACGAACGCACCGAGGGCGAGCTCCCATGCCCGGGTGAAGGGCGAGTAGTAGGCGTTGATCGGGGAGTGGTGGGTCTGGATCACCGAGAAGGCCAGCGACGCCACCATCACGACCCCGAGCAGCACGGAGATCCTCATGCGGAGGCTGCCGGGCCTCTTGACGGCTGCCACGACGAGGAAGAGGACCGGGAAGACGAGGTAGAACTGCTCCTCGACCGCCAATGACCAGTAGTGGACGAGGGGGGAGACCGCCGACTGAGCGCCGAAGTAGTCAGATCCTTGGATGATCGAGTGGTAGTTGGAGAGGAAGACCGACGCCCAGCGACCGTCGTTTGCGACTTGGTTGCCTCGAACGAAGCCGAGCCCCACGTAGGTCGCCACCACGGTGGCGATGATCACCACAGTGGCCGCAGGAAGGATCCGGCGCGCTCGGCGGGCATAGAAGTTGAGGAGCGACGTTCCCGTCGACGCCGTTCGCTCCCGGAGGAGGAGTCCGGTGATCACGAAGCCGGAGAGGACGAAGAAGACGTCGACGCCGACGTAGCCCCCGGGGATCCCCGAGAGCTGGGCGTGATAGAGCACGACGAGCGTGACGGCGAGTGCGCGAAGGCCTTGGATGTCGGGACGGAACGAGCGGTCGTCAGGTGGGGTTCCGGCTTCGTCTCCGGAGGCGAGGACGAGGCCCAGGTCTTCAGCGGGTGGCGTGGATTCGGTCAAGAGCGATGAGCCGTCGGGCGCCGCGCCGGTGCCCTCATCTGCCGATCCGTCGCTGCCGTTCATCCCTCACCCCCTTCTTCCCATCCGTCGTGCTGTCGCCGCGCTCACTCAGCGTATGGCGTCCGGTGGGCAGCCAGGGAAGGCGACCAGACCTGTAGGATCACCTCATGGCGGATACCTGGTTCGAGACAGTTGCCATCGCTCAGGAACGAGCGAAGAAGCGCCTGCCGGCGTCGGTCTACGGGGCCCTCGTCGCTGGCTCCGAGAAGGGCCTCTCTTCAGGTGACAACCTGAAATCGTTCGATCTCCTGGGCTTTGCCCCGCACATCGCGGACCTCCCACGGGAGCGGCAGATGGCGGTCTCGGTCATGGGCCAAGAGCTCTCGATGCCGGTGATCATCTCGCCGACAGGTGTTCAGGCCGTCCACCCTCAGGGCGAGGTGGCGGTCGCCCGCGCTGCGGCGAACCGCGGGATCCCCATGGGACTCAGCTCGTTCGCGAGCCGCTCGGTCGAGGAAGTCTGCGCGGTCAACTCCCAGATCTTCTTCCAGGTGTACTGGTCAGGCGACAGGGACACGATGGTCCAGAGGCTCGAGCGTGCTGCGGCCGCCGGCGCCAAGGGGATCATCCTGACCCTCGATTGGTCCTTCGCCAACGGTCGAGACTGGGGAAGTCCGTGGATCCCGGAGAAGATGGATCTTAAGAGCCTGATCAAGCTGGCGCCACAGGGGCTCTCCAGGCCCGGGTGGCTCTGGTCGTTCGTCAAGCACGGCCGTCTCCCTGACCTCACCACGCCGAACATGGCGCCTCCGGGAACGAAGCCCCCGACGTTCTTCGGCGCCTACTACGAGTGGATGCAGAGCCCGCTGCCAACGTGGGACGACATCGCGTGGCTGCGCGCCCAGTGGAGTGGTCCATTCATGGTCAAGGGCGTCAGCCGGGTCGACGATGCCAAGCGGGTAGTCGACACTGGGGCGACGGCTCTGTCGGTCTCGAACCACGGGGGCAACAACCTCGACGGGACGCCGGCCCCCCTGCGGTCGCTCCCTGCGGTGGTCGACGCGGTGGGGAGCCAGATCGAGGTGGTCCTCGACGGCGGGGTCCGGCGGGGAAGCGACGTCGTCAAGGCGGTTGCCCTGGGGGCCAAGGCCGTCATGATCGGTCGGGCTTACCTCTGGGGTCTTGCCGCCAATGGCCAAGCTGGCGTGGAGAACGTCCTGGACGTCCTGCGGGGTGGGATCGACGCAACTCTCCTTGGGCTGGGGCGTGCGAACGTCAGCGAGCTGACCCGTGACGACGTCATCGCGCCTCCCAACTTCTTCCGCACTCTCGGTCAGTAGCTGCCAGGTCCACGGCTCCTCGGGAGCCGCTCTCGCCGGTGTCTCACGACGGGTGAGGCCGAGAATCGTGGCGGCCTGGCGCTGGGCCTTGGTTGATCTAAGGATCGGCGGACGAGGCCGACATCGCTGGTGCCCGGCCCCATCCCCTCAGCCTTTGTCGGCTGAAGCTGCAGCAATCGCCTCCAGGGCTGCCGCGGAGATCATCGGGTTGTCGTACTCGCGCCAGTTCGAGATCAACCCGTCGGTGAACTCGAAGACGGCGATGTACTCGTTGATGTAGCGGACGTCACCCACCTGGCTGATGCAGTCGCCTTCGTAGCGAGCGACCAGCGTGCCAGGATCCGTCAGGTCGTAGATGTGGGTCAGCTCTATCGCGAACTGTCGATAGAGGCGGAACAGCATCTGCAGGAGTGAGCGCATGCCCGCCTTGTCGAGCTCGGCCACCGCCTTCTCGTAGGGGAGCACGAGGACGCCATCGTCGTGGAAGCACGCCGACACGAGATCCTCGTCGCGTGCCGTGAGCCCCGCTATGGCGTTGCGAAGCACCACTGCGTTCGGGTTCGTGCTCTCCTCGGGTTCGTGGGTCATGGTGGCCTTCCGCCTTCCATCGGCTCTTCTGCATCCCTGGCACCGTCCCTCTGGCCGAGTGGCGATGCAGGGCACTCTGGGGGCTCGGCTCGAGGACCTGTTGCCACATCACAGCACGGATCTGCCCGATCAGGGACAATATCGCCTGGCGCTGGATCAGCTCGGGTCTCCGGTCGAATGGGGGGCGATGACGTGGGAAGAGGCTGGGGTGCCCGAGCACTTGAGTGGGCCTACCTGATCGAGCCCTATGGCCTCCCAGCAAACGAGATGCTCCTCGAGCGACTTGATGTTGGCCGTGGCACCCGGCTTCTCGACGTCGCGTGTGGCTCTGGGTCGTCGCTCAACTCGCAGCGACGAGGGGTGCGGAGGCGTCCGGCATCGACGCGGCCGAGCCATCGATCGAGGTCGCCCGGCTCCGCACACCTGAGGGCGACTTCTGTGTCGGTGACATGTTCTCACTTCCCTTCCCCGAGTCGTCGTTCGATCGCGCCACCGCTTTCAACGGGATCTGGAAGGGCGTCG
>JADGOD010000287.1 GCA_017883125.1 Acidimicrobiales bacterium | reverse complement strand
GTGGGAACGAGGATGGCGGTCGAGTTCAGTCCGCTTGGCCCGGTGACCTCCATCAGCGCCGGGCTGGAGATCGTGGCCGTCGCCGGCGCAGAACGGGCCGGACTCATGATCGACACCTGGCATTTCAGCTTCGGTGACAGCACCTGGGAGGACCTCGCAGGGGTCTCGGTCGAGCAGATCGCGTACGTGCAGTTCGCCGATGCGCTGGCTCCTGTTTCGAACGATCGAGTGCGGGAGACCATGGACCGGCGGGCGATGCCCGGCGACGGGATCCTCGAGCTGGACCGCTTCGCGTCCACCCTGCTCGACCGGGGCTGGGATGGCCTGGTCAGCGTCGAGGTGCTGAGCCGTGAGCTCAGGGAGCTGCCGATACCGGAGTTCGCGCGCCTCGCCCACGTGGCGGCCGCACGATACTGGACGTGATGGACGCCACGCCCTCGCGGCGCCAGGCGGTGCTCGCTCTGGCTCCCCCGATCGCCGAGCTGCGATCCGTGGGAACGAGCTCGGCACTCGGCGTCCATGACATGCTGGAGCCGTGTACGCCGCCGGATCGTTGCTCTTCTCCGCAATCGCCATCCTCGTGGTGATCGTGTTCTTCAAGCAACGCCGTCAACGGCGAGACGGGTGGCAAGAGGAGTGACGCCGGGGTCTCTGGCCGAGACCCCGAGAGGCTGCCGCTGATCCCGGTGGCGACGTCATCAGAGAGCCGGCACGTGGAACGATGCGGAGATGCTCGATCACCTCTCCATCCAGTGTGCCGACGCGGCGGCAAGCGCCGCGTTCTACGACTCGGTCCTCGAACCCCTCGGCGGGCGCCGCCTGATGGACTTCGGCGACGTGATCGGGTTCGGCGTCCCGCCCATGCCGACGTTCTGGATCGGTCCGCAGGCCAGTGGCGAGGGCTTCCGTGAGTGCCACGTCGCGTTCGCCGCTCCAGACCGCGCTGCGGTCCATGCGTTCTTCGACGCCGCGGTCTCCCGGGGGGCAGAGGTGTTGCACGCTCCGCGGGTCTTCCCCGAGTACCACCCGAACTACTTCGGAGCCTTTGTCCGCGACCCCGACGGCAACAACGTCGAGGCCGTGTGCCATGCGCCCGAGTAGTCCCAATAACCACGAGATCCCTCTGAGCCGATGAGCTGTCCGAGCTCGGCTGGGGGTGTCCGGGAGCCAGTGAGGGCGCACGCGGGGCGGGGTGCTCGACCATCGGTGCCGGGGAGAGAAATTTCGATTTCCCTCTAGTCAAGAGGCCCGTATCGGCGTACTATGTAATTGAAGGATCTCCAAGGATCCTGAAGGAGGCGCTTATGCGATGTAATGGCAAAGGCAACTCATCCTGAGAGCGGATGACGGAGGATTCTACGGGCAACCCCCGGTAGGTCCCGGGTATAGACGAGGCAAGTAGTTCGAAGTCAGAACGTTGCAACGGTAAGAAACAAGGATGTTTCTCCGGGTTCCATTTCCTCTAAGTATTCCGTTCTGGGAGTACAAATAAAGTAAAGCGCCCGATCCCCGAGAACGTGGGACGGGCGCTTTCGCGTGCGTCCTGTGTTGCACCCTCAGGCAGGAGGATTCGGGGCGGCTCTCGAAGAGATCCTCGAGCATCGTCAATCAGAGGGCGTGGAGGACCTCGCTTCGGATCGGCTGCGAACCGGCGTGACATTCGAGCGTTCCACGCACCCCTTCGCCAGGGCGTGGGTCGTGACGGGTCACTCCGAGGAGTCGTCCGCCTCTTCGTCTTTCGTGAGGGGGGTGTCGAGATCCCATCCTCCCGTGTCGGCACGGCGGGCGGCGGCTCGGGCGGTCTCGCCACCTAGGCCATCGGGATCGTCGATGCCACCTTCGAGGGTGACCATCGCCTCGGGGTCGTCGAGCTGGGCCCCGATCTCCTCGAGCTCCTTCTCGTCGACCTGGAGGGCGGGGTCGAGGGACGGATCCTGCTCGACCGCCTCGAGGAAGCCCGAGTCCGCTATCGACGCGTCGCCGAACGCCTCATCGCCCTGCTCGAACGCCTCTGCGCCCGACTCCTGGTCCGGGGTGGTGCCGTCATCTGGACTCATGGTTCGCTCCGTTGTCTCCTGGGTCGTCTCTCCACCATAGGGGCCATCGATCACCGTCCCGGAGTCAGGAGAATCGACGATCCCCGGGTCCCGAGGGCGACTCAGAACGCGGAGCGGTGATGGCCTCCGTCGACGGCGATGTAGAGGCCGTTGACGTAGCCGGCGAGATCGGAGCAGAGATACGCGATGGTCGAGGCGATCTCGGCCGGGTCGCCGATGCGGCCCGCGGGGACCCCCGCCTTCTTGATCAGCCACTCTGCTCGGGCGGCGGGGTCGGTGAGGCCCTCGTGGTTCTCGAGGTAGAAGTTCGTGGTCTTGGTCCCGATCCAGCCCGGCGCGATCGTGTTGATGGTGATGCCGTAGCGGGCGTACTCGTCGGACACGCTCTTGAGCAGCCCCACCGTCGAGGGGCGCGTGGCGTTGGCCACGGTGTGCGGCGGCCGGAACTGGGGCTCCTTCGCCGTGGCCGAGCCGATGTGGACGAAGCGTCCCCACCCGGCCTCCTTCATCGCCGGCAGGACGGCGTGGAGGGCATAGACCTGGGCCATCGTGTAGGTCCGGTACGAGTCGACGTAGTCCTCGTAGCGGGTGATCTCGTCGAAGAACCCGCGCACGTGGAAGTCAGCCTGGGTGACGCAGATCAACGGTGGTCCGAACGCCTCGGTGATCTCGGCGACCGCTCGGTTGATCTCGTCCTCGACGGAGAAGTCGGCGGAGACGCCGACGGCCTCGCCCCCCTCGTCGCGGATCTGGGCCACCGCGGTGTCGATGTGCTTCGCCGTGCGGGCCACGACGCCCACGCGAGCTCCCTCGGCGGCCAGCATGCGGGCCACCTCGTAGCCCATGCCCTTCGATCCGCCGGCGACGAGCGCCACCCTGCCGTGGATCCCGAAGTCCATGTCAGGCTCCGGCGGTGATCTCGGAGGGCTGCGCTGCGATGAGCATAGCGTTCTGGGCCCCTGTGGGCCTCGGTGTCTCTCGGATCTCCATCGCAGCTCCCCCCTCCTGACGCCATGGCTGTCTCGCTGACTGGCCACCCTAGGTCCCCCTTGGCCCTCTGGGCATCGAGGGCACTCTGCGG
>JADGOD010000286.1 GCA_017883125.1 Acidimicrobiales bacterium | reverse complement strand
GCGGGAGCGGCCTTCTTGGCGACGGCCTTCTTGGCCGGCGCAGCCTTCTTGGCCGGGGCGGCCTTCTTGGCGACAGTCTTCTTCGCAGCGGCGGGGGTCATTCGCTCCTCCTCAGGCGCATCCTCACGTCGAGGAGCACCACAAGCGCCGCACCCTACCAGCACTCGACGTGCCTGAGGTCACACGGCCCTGCAGGGACTAGTGATCAGTCGGTGGCGCCAGGCTGGCGAAGGTTCAGGACCTCTCCGGTCGAATCCCCGGCGGCCTCTGGCTCATCCGCCACGGAGGGCTCCGCCGGGGCGCTGTTCTGGCTGAGCTCCATGATGGCTGCCCCAGGCTGGACATTGTCCTCGATCCACTGGATCATCTCGGAGAGGGACGAGCGAAGTCGGGTCCGCTCGGTCTCGAGCTGGCGAGCCATCGAGTGGACGTCGCCCTCGAGCTTGGTCTTGAGGCCCTCGAGGCGGCCGAGGTCCGCCTTGTAGCGGGTCTCCGCCTCAGCTTGAAGCTTGCGCGCCTGCTCGTTTGCAGCGGCGACGACCTTCGCTGCCTCGGCCTCCGACTCGCGCTTGGTCTGATCAACGAAGCGCTGCGCCATCTCGAGGGTGCGAGCCAGTGAAGCAGTGTCTGCAGCATCGACGCCTGCGACGGCTGCGGCTTCCTCGGCCACGGCAGGCGCGGCGGCCTTCTGCGACTCAAGAAGGGCGATCCGATCTGCAGCCTGACGGAGCCGATCCGTCATCTGACGAAGCTGCTCGTTGAGGGCGTCGGCCTCCACCGCGACCTTCTCGAGGTAGTCGTCGACTTCGTCGACGTCGTAGCCGCGCAGGCCGAGCCGGAATTCGACGGTGCGGAGCGTTTCGAGAACGGACTTGGGGATCGAGGCGTTATCCATGAGGGCTAACCCTACCAACCCAACTCGGCGCGGGTGAAACCTCTCAGCGGAGGAGTGGCAGGACCACGATCTGGGCTACGAGGAAGACGACCAAGATCGAGAGATCGAGGTATGAGCCGCCGATGCGCACCGGCGGGAGGATCTTGCGCACCGGCTTCAGCACCGGTTCGGTGATCACTTCGAGGAACACGTTGACCTTCGCCATCGTCCCCCCGCTGCTCACTTGGAACCAGCTCAGGAGCGCCCGGGCGATGAGGAGGACTAGGTAGATCTCGACCAGGAAGCCGAGCAGGTGGAAGATCATCGCTTAGTCGTCGCTGTTGAAGCCACGGCGTTCGAGACGGGCCCGCTCTTCAGGAGAGATCGTCACGTTCGTGGGGGTGAGCAGGAAGACCTGGTCAGCGACGCGCTCCATGTCGCAGGCGAGCGCGTAGGCGATGCCGCTGCAGAAGTCGATCATCCGGCGTTGCAGATCGCGGTCGGCCTGCTGGAGGTTGACGATCACCGGGTTCGAGTGGCGCATGTGGTCGCCGATCTCCTTGGCATCGGAGAAGCGGACCGGTGCGACGATGTACGGACGGGCCGTCTCCGACGGGGCGAGCGGGGTCACCTTCGGGCGCATCGGAGCCGAGGCGCCGGGTCCCTCAGAGGGGGTGCCATCGGCGGTCATCGGACGGATGCGGCTGACCGTGCCCATCGGGGGACGCTGCTCGTACTGGTCGTAGCGATCGTCTTGGTACTCCCGCTCACGCGGGTCAGCGGGGCGTGTGGGTCGGGCGGGTGGTGCGGGTCGACTGGCGGCCGGACGGCCCCTATCAGAGAGATCGTCGTAGTCGTCGTAGTCGTCCACCAGGCCCAGGTAGGCCATGATCTTGTGCAAACTTCCGGCCATCGCCGCCGCCTCGTCTCTCCGTCGTTAGGCCCCACCCCCGCCGATCGAGGGTGACACTCATGGATACTCTAGGCGAACCTCGCCCTGAGGGTCAGGTTGCTGCTGTCCGGCCCCCGAACAGCGCCCGTCCCACTCTGACCATGGTCGAACCCTCCTCCACCGCTATCTCGAGGTCGTCGCTCATCCCCATTGATCGCTCCGGGAGGCCGAGGTCGTCGGCCATCTCCCGAACCCGGCGGAAGGCCCGCCGAGCGCTCTCGGGCTCGATCGGAGCCACCGTCATCAGGCCCCACACGTCGAGGCCCATCTGTCGGGCCTGCTCGACGAGCTGGGGAACGTCCCGTGAGGCTGCCCCGTTGCGGCCGGGGATCCCGGTCAGGTCGACCTGGACCATCACTGCCGCACCTGGTCGGCGCCGGGCGATCGCCTCGGCCTCGCGAACCCGAGCGAGACCCTGGAAGCACGTGGTCACCGGAGCGAGCCGACCCACCTTGTTGGTCTGGATCGCTCCGAGGAAGTGCCAGCGCACAGGCAGATCCGGGAACATGGCCGTCTTGCGCACGAGCTCGGCCGCGTAGTTCTCGCCAAAGTCCCGGAGACCTGCGTCGAAGGCCGCTTGGACGACCTCTGACCCGAAGGTCTTGGTGACCGCCACGACAGCCACCCGAGACGGATCGCCTCCGGCCGATTCGATGCGTCGGCGGACTGCCGCCGCCGCCTCAGCGATCGCCTCGGACGTTGAGGCCTCCGGCGTGGTCGATCCTCTAGCGCAGGAAGGACGGTACGTCGAAGTCGTCGTCGCCTGAGCCGAGGCCGATGTCCCCATCGGTGGCGTCAGCGAAGATGTCGATCGGCTCCGGTGAGTCAGAGAGACCGAGGCCGCCCGCAGAGCTTGCCGGAGCTGTCCGCCCCTCCCAGCGCTCGAACCCCGCAGCGATCACCGTCACGCGGACCTCTTCTCCGAGGGTGTCGTCGATGACCGCGCCGAAGATGATGTTGGCGTCAGGGTGGGCGACCGCGTGGATGATCTCGGCTGCTTCGTTGACCTCGAAGAGGCCGAGCTGGGAGCCACCGGCGATGTTGAGCAAGATGCCCCGTGCGCCCTCGATCGACGCCTCGAGGAGCGGGCTGGTGATGGCGGCGCGTGCAGCGTTGACGGCTCGTCCCTCGCCCGTCGAGGATCCGATCCCCATGATGGCGGTCCCGGCGTTGGTCATCACCATCTTGACGTCGGCGAAGTCCGTGTTGATGAGGCCAGGAACGGTGATGAGGTCGGTGATGCCCCGGACGCCCTGGAGCAGGATCTCGTCAGCCATCTTGAACGCGTTCATCATCGAGGTCTGCTCGTTGTACACGGTGAGCAGCCGGTCGTTCGGGATGACGATGAGGGTGTCCACCTTCTCCTTGAGGAGCTGGATGCCCTTCTCTGCCTGCGTGGAGCGACGTCGGCCCTCGAAGGCGAAGGGACGGGTCACGACACCGATCGTCAGGGCCCCGAGGCCCTTGGCGATCTCGGCCACCACGGGAGCGGCGCCGGTTCCGGTGCCACCGCCCTTTCCGGCCGTGATGAAGACCATGTCCGCACCCTTGAGCGCCTCTTCGATCTCCGCCCGGTGCTCCTCGGCGGCCATGCGGCCCACCTCGGGGTCCGAGCCGGCACCCAGGCCGCGAGTCAGCTCACGGCCGATGTCCAGCTTGAGATCGGCGTCGCTCATCAGCAGCGCCTGGGCGTCGGTGTTGGCGGCCAGGAACTCGACGTTGCGCAGTCCGGCCTCGATCATGCGGTTGACGGCGTTGACACCGCCACCGCCAACTCCGATGACCTTGATCAGTGCCAGGTAGTTGCTCTGTGGAGACATCGTCATGGTGTCGTTCGTCCTCTCGACCGTTCTATCTAAGAATCCTGCCCGACACACCGGCTCAGGTGGTGGACTCACTAACTCTCAATCGTACCGCGCAACCTCCACCTCCGTGAGAGGTTGACTGTTGACTCGGCAAGTCTCGACTCCTGGTTTCGCTCCCCATCGTGTCCAGCAGCTCACGGTCCCGTGATGGTGGAGGCCTGAGGCACCGAGACATCCACCACGTCACCGGGGTTGAGCGTCGCTCCGGCGATCACCGAGGCGACGTCTTGGTACTTGGCCGTCAGATCCGTCGCCGTACCCAGCATGACCGTTACCGGACTGGTGAGATGGAGCGTCACCGTGCCGTCGGCACGACCTTCCACCATGGCCACCTGGCCTCGGAACGCCGGGGGCAGCGTTGCCGCCACCCTCACCGCAGGCTGAGCTGCGGGACCCAAGGACCCCCCCACGCCGATTGCCTTGGGAACCGGCGCCGTCACCACGACCTGCCCGAAGGGCTGCGTGGCCCACGTCGAGAGGACCCGTCCGGAGGCGTCGACGAGGAACCACCTGGTCCCCGGGGCCACCGGGGCCACCGCCGCCGCCGGGGTCCGCTCGGTCACCGTGATGGACACCGACGACGGCCATCGCAGCGCGACCCTGGCCGTCTTGACCCACGGTAGGGCTTCGATCCCTCTGGCCGCCGATGCGGTGTCGATCGAGATCAGCGGGGGGTGGGCCGCCAGTCCGGCGGCGGAGATGACCTGGGTCGGGGTCTCGTGGAGCGTGCCGACGACGGTGACTGTCTTCGCCGAGAACCAGGAGCGGTGCACGACCACCCACCCCCCTGCGACGAGGCCGATCACGGCCAGTACCGCCGCAGCGATCCACAGCCTCCGCCTGAGCTTGGACCGGGCGATCGAGCGCCGGCGCTCCGTGAGACGTGGGTCTTCAGCCACCGCGGGGCGCTGGCGGGATCGTGATGAGGCCTTGGTCGCCATCATCGCTCCTCGGTGCTGAGCGCATCGACCGCCGAGTCGTCGAAGCCCACGAGACGGACCTCGCTCCTCAGCGACACGCCGGTTAGGGTCTCGACCGCGTCGTGGATCGAGGTCATCAGCGATAAGACATCATCGCCCGACCCGCCGGTGTCGGCCTGGATGAAGTTGGCGTGCTTCTCGGAGACCCGGGCGGTGCCAACTCGGAGGCCCTTGAGCCCCGCTGCCTCGATCAGCCGTCCGGCGGAGTCGTCGATCGGGTTCGTGAACACGCTCCCGCAGTTCGCTCCCCCGGGCTGGTGCTCACGACGCCAGCGCACGATCTCACGCAACGAGGAGCGGCCGGCCTCGATGTCGCCGTGCGTGAGATGCAGCGTGGCGTCGAGCACGACGTGGCGAGATCCGAGCGACGAGCGTCGATACCCGAAGTCGAGGGCGGCGACGTCCAGCTCGACGACCTCCCCACGATCGAGATCGAAGACCCTCACGCTGACCACCGAGGCCGCCATGTCAGAGCCGTGCCCGCCGGCGTTCATCCGCACGCCTCCCCCGACGCTGCCTGGCACCCCGACGGCCCACTCGAACCCCGTGAGCCCGGCCTCGACGCTCCGGCGGGCCACGACGGGAAGATCAGCCGCCCCACCGGCGGTGACCGTCCCGGCCGCCTCGTCGGTCTCGATGCTGGCGAACGCGTCGCCGAGGTGGACGACGACACCAGCAAATCCGGCATCCGCCACCAGGGTGTTCGAGCCGCGGCCCAGGACGTAGACGGAGCGATCACCACCCAGCCTCGACGTCAGCGACACCAGATCGGCGACGCTCCCGACCTCGACGACCTCATCGGCACCGCCGCCCACCCGGTAGGTCGTGCGTGCCCCGAATGGAGCGCGGCCGCTCACCGCCGACGATCCACGAGAAGGTCCGGAAGATCGGTGAGGTTGCCCGCTCCCATGGTCAGGCAGAGGTCACCTGGGCGCAGCAGCTCGTTGACGAGGGAAGCCAGCGCGGTGTCGTCAGCGACATAGTGCACCGTGCCTTCGGGGAGACGTGCCGCCACGGCATCAGCGACCAGGCGCCCCGAGACGCCAGGGATCGGGGTCTCCCCTGCGGCGTAGATGTCGGTCACCACGACGACGTCGGCTCCAGCGAAGGCGTCGGCGAAGCTAGCCGCCACCGCCTGGGTCCGTGTGTAGCGGTGCGGCTGGAAGACGGCGACGATCCGATCAAAGCCCCCCGCGAGCGCCGCCTGGAGCGTCGCGCTCACTTCGGCAGGCAGGTGGGCGTAGTCGTCGACGAACGTCACACCGCCGGCCTGACCGCGGAACTCGAACCGACGCGGCACGCCGGCGAAGCGGGCGAGCCCTGCGGCTACATCTCCAGCGCCCATCCCTGCCTGGTCCGCCATCACGGCAGCGAGCGCCGCGTTCCGGACGTTGTGGAGCCCGGGAGCACCGACCTTGACGCTGACCGCACCCCCATGAGGGAGCCCGAGGGTGAACGATGACGACGCCCGATTCAGTGCAACGTCGGTGATCGTCACGTCCATCCCCGAGCCGGTGCCGACCCGGATCGCGCCGTGGCGAACCCCCAGCCGTGCGGCGCCGGGGTCATCAGCGATCACCACCGACCGGTGCGAGGAGCGGTCGATCAGGGAGGAGAACGCATCTTCGAGCTGGTCGAAGGTCCCGTAGTGGTCCAGGTGGTCGACCTCGACGTTGGTGATCCCCACCATGAACGGAGCGATCTCCCCGAAGCTCCCGTAGCTCTCGTCGGCCTCGACGATCAGGAGCGAGCCTTCTCCCCAATGGGCGTTCATGCCCACTCCGGAGAGCTCGGCGCCGATCAGATACGACGGAGCGAGGCCCGCCTCGAGCGCGATGAGCGAGAGCATCGACGACGTGGT